>JBDTNA010000523.1:0-2302 GCA_039933985.1 Gemmatimonadales bacterium
GCGATCGCTGCGATTGCGACGAGCAGCATCTTTCTTTGCGCTGATTCAACGCGAGCGCCCACTCGTTCTCCGCTGGTCAGCGCGGATGAAATCATCCGCGCGATGCATGATATTTAACTAACGCAGCCTGTACGTTTTCCGTCAAGCACGAGCATCTGTCATGTAAGACACAGGCAAACCCGTGAAAGTTTCAGCTGCGACGCCGACAGCCGTTTGGCTTGACATCGGAACTTCCCGATAGTAACCGTGTTCGACACACTTGAAATCAGCAAGCCTACATCCACTCCAACCGGATCCCATGAACCTCAAACCTCTTCGTGCGCCCGCCTTGCTGCTGGGACTGGCTGCATGCGCGACAGCAAAGCCTGTTGCCGATTCAGGATCGCCTGCGCCTTCGTCGTCCGTATCGGCATCATCCGAAGGACCCGTGCGCTGGTCAGGCTCGCTGCAACCGATGCAGCAGCGCTCCGGCGGCCTTGGACCGACCGGCCAGAACAAAGCGTTCGGAAACGTGACCTTGAGCTCGAGGGGAAGCGGCCGTACAACGATCTCGATCGCGCTGTCGACTCCGCTTTCGGGCTCGACAGCGCTCAGCTGGGGATTGCTACCCGGAAGATGTGGATCGGGCGCACTTCCGATCGTCGGCATCGAACGATTCCCGGCGATCGACGTCGGCAACAACGGCCGTGGTCAGCTCGATACCGAGATGGCGCTCGACCTTCCGACCGACGGCGCATATCACGTGAATATCTATTGGGCGGGTGGCCAACAGCTTAGCGACGTGATGACCTGTGCAAATCTGAAAAAGAGTTAACAGGGGCAGACCGCGCTTCGCGCGCCTGCCACGCTGGAGACAGCAGAGACACAGAGAGAAGGCACCAGAAAAAAAAGAGAGGCGCAGAGAGAAATTCTCTCTGCGCCTCTTGCGTCTCTGTTGACTCTTGCGTGGCAGACGCGCGAAGCGCGTCTGCGCTCTGTTAACTCTTTTTACTCGTATTTCGCAAGAAGAGTAACGCCAGAGTACGAGTCGAAAAGCCAGAGCGCGATATAGTACGTTCCCTTACCGGGGTTGTTGATAACGCACGACTCGTTGGTGCTCGCACCGCCGGAATAGCAGTCGGCTGTAACAGCACCCGTAATGTTATTCGTGGTCGGCAATGCCGACCGTCTAACGAGCAGATCCAGGTCGAGGTTGATCGGACCGGTCGTTGTGACGGTGAGCTTCGACTTGCCCGCTGGCACCGAAATGCGATACTGGACAAGGCTCAGGAACGCTCCATTGCTGGAGACCACGAGAGGAACATTGTTCTGCAGCAGAACGCTCGGGAAGACAGAAAGAACGTTGATGTTGGACGAGATCCTCTGCGATGGATCGCCTACCTGCGTCGCGGTGACGGCCGTAAAGCCCACGCTGAGGCTAGTCACCAATCCGGTAGCGCTGACGGTTGCGACTGCGGGATTGCTGCTCTCCCATGTCACTGGGACAGGGTTCGTCCCGACCTGCGCCGTGATCTGCTCGGTACCACCGAGATCGATACCCGTGAAGAGCGGGTTGATGGTGAAGAGTTGTTCTGGGGCGATCGACGTTGGATCGTCCTTCGAACAGCCCATGGTGAGGGCGGCGAGCACTACGGCGGTAAGACGGAAGACAGTACGATGAGTCATATGGAGGGGGCTCCCGGCATGAGCATGCATCCACGAACAGTGGCCGACTGTCGGTCACCGGCATGGAAACGTTACGTCAGATACTCGCAAAAGTAGGGTCGTTCACGCCGACACACAACCCACAATTCGCAAACAGGTATCAGAAGGGCGTAAAGAAGAACGGCTCCGGACTGCCGATTGCGGACCGCGGGCTAACTTCGGACTTCGGGTTCCGGACTACATGCGTTTTGCGGGTACCGGGTCCGCGGCAGGGAACGGCACAATCTGATACGCCGCAAGCAGACCGACTTTCGCCTCGGCGGGTGAATTGCGCGGGGCGAAAACTCAGCCCCGCGCTCCAAGCCAGGCCTGCTACTGTTTCGTGGTGATCGCGATCACGCCACCCATGTTACCATTGCCGTACTTCGTCGTTGCTTCCCACGACCGATAAAGGCGAATGAAAGCGATCTGCGAAGCGGGAATCGTTCTCAAGGCAGTGATCGGACCAAATGCCTGTTCGTCCACATAGACATTCGGATCGGGCGACGATGTGTTCTTGACGCTGGTACGTCCGCGGTAACTGAGGAAGTTGCCTCGCAACTTCTTGATGACATCGTAGGCGGAAGCGCTGCTCGACGTTCTCGACGCGTCGATTTCC
>JBDTNA010000524.1:0-2300 GCA_039933985.1 Gemmatimonadales bacterium
GTAGGCCCCGAATGTTGCTGCAGCGGCGACGAGAATCGCCCCCCAGAAAACCAGCTTATAGCGTCCGCCCATGGTCCTTCCCTGTTAAATCGAAAATGCCAGCTATCTGAACAGCAGACCCGGCAGCCACCCGCCGCAGATCGCGCCGAACGCCAATGCTATACCGTAAGGCATAGTTGACCGCCTGGCCGGTTCCTGCGTCGACGGAGCGAGTAACCCGGGCGAGCTCGCAGCCATGCCGAGCGTCACTGCCGTATCTCTCACTCCGCGTGACTTCAACATCCAGATTAGCGACAAGACAGCTCCGGCCAGTGCACCGATCAGAGCTCCCTCCAACGCCTGCAGCGGCCCGAGCCACGCACCCGCTGCTCCAAACAACTTCACGTCACCGGCGCCGAGCCAACCCAACGCGTAGAAGGGAAGCCAGCACGCCAATCCTACAATGAGACCCTCACTGCCCCTGATCAATCCCCAGACGCTCGGTTCTTGAGCAATCGAAAAGATCATCCCCAGAACAGCGAGAACGGCTACAAGACGGTTAGGAATACGGCGGGTCCGCAGGTCTCCGACGGCTGCGACGACGAGAATCCCGGTAAAAACGATTCCGCCGAGCGTTGCCATCGGAGAACCTCCGAATGGACGCACTCCTGCCGCGACTCAGGTAAACGTTGTCGCGAGCGACGAGAATTTCGCCGAGATCTTGCTGCCGAAGAACGTAACCGCGGTAATCGCAACAATCGCGATGAACGCCACAAGAATGCCGTACTCAGCGAGTGCTGCGCCTTCTTCACCGCGTACGAAACGACGTGCTGCGAGACTGAGACTTGCCACTTCAACCTCCCGAAAAAAATGAATGTGAATTGCTACCCATTGATACGAATACCCGTTCCCCGCACCGCGCGAGGACGGAAAATGCCGTGAGGTGACGACCCTTGAGAGGAACCGCCGCCTCATAAATTCCCAGTCGGAGAGCGTGAATCGCGAGGGCGAAGTCAAGGCGCCTAACGCGCCACTACTGGCGGGAAATCCAAACCAGCGAACGCTACTCTGCACACTACTACCGAACCGGCCCAACCGTACAACGATTCACTAACTAACACAACATGTTTCTAAACGTCCTTGTCCACACTTGCTTGCTCTCGCGACGGTTGTCACAAGAGCAACAAACTCAATTCAACGTCGTCGCGTATTCAGAGAACTTTGCGGAGATCTTGCTGCCGAAGAACGTCACCGCGACGATCGCTACTATCGCAATAAATGCGACGAGGATTCCGTACTCCGCGAGTGCAGCGCCCTCCTCCTGCCGCCAGAAACCTCTAATAGGTCTTGTCACGGAACTCATCAAACCTCCAGTAATTGTTGACACACTGCGCTGCGGGCCAGTGCTACCCTAAGAACAATGGGTCGAAAGGTCAAGAAAAAAAGGAGAGAGAAGGCATGTTTGCGAAATGCATGACCTGCCTGCACTTACCGAGCGCGGCGAGAAATCGGCGCCTGTGGCGTTTGTAACTCAGCGGCACAAGATTGTCGGCGTGCAAAAAAACAACGCCCCGAGCGCCGCTGACCTCATTTTCATGGTCGTTGCGCCCCTCATTGCCATTCGTGGGACCGTAAAGCTGACCCAAAGCGATGGCGACCTCGCTGCTCATATTCGAATGGGCGAGACGATTCTCGCTACAGGGCACCTGCCAGTGCATAGCCTGGCCTCTTATACGGCAGCGGCGGATCATATGGTAGCTCATGCATGGTTGAGCGAGATCCTGTTCGCCTTGCTCTTCCGGCTTGGCGGCCTGCCCCTGCTATCCGTGATCACAGGCCTGATCGTTGGCGCGACCCACGGCATGATCGCCCTTTTTCTCAGAAAAAAGGGAGCTGACCCTCGCTGGGCCTTCCTGGCGGCCCTTCTCAGCCTGTCACTCGCGTCAACTCATTGGCTGACCAGGCCGCACATGTTTTCGATCGTCGGCGCTGCCCTGACCCTGTTTCTTCTCGAGTCGGAGAGGCCAAAACGGGCCTACCTCTTCCTCCCGTTGTTTGCACTGTGGGCGAATCTTCACGGCGGATGGCTCTACGGCCTGACGATGATCGGCGCGTTCATCGTCGGCGATCTGGCGGAAGCCGGCATCGATCGGGCGGGGCGAAAGGACTGGCTGTCGAAGGCGCGGACGAATGCTGCCGGCTTCCTCATGGCGGCACTCGCTACTCTCGCAAACCCGTACGGAATCGGGCTCCACCGAGAGGTGTATTCCGCGGTAACGAGCTCGTCACTTGCAAAAAACATCGCAGAGTTCCTCGCCCCC
>JBDTNA010000525.1:0-2291 GCA_039933985.1 Gemmatimonadales bacterium
GCCGAGAAATTGACGTATGACGCAATCACGACGTCACGACCGCCCTGCACCGCCAGCACGGCGGACGTTCCGTTCGTGGTGCTCATCAGGACTGTTTTGCCTTCCACCGCATCCTTGGTGAACTCGCGAGGCGAGTTGCCCATGTCGAATCCCGGGATTGGCTGCATCTTCCGCTCTCCCGCAAGCCGCACCTTCGTATGCTCGAACTGCTTTGAGCGCGTTATCGCCTCATCGACATCCTCAGCCGGAACGACGCTTCGCGCGCCGTTCGCAAGAGCGGCAGCGATGCAGGTGGACGCGCGCAACACGTCGATGACAGCTACAACTTTCCCCTGCATGTCGCCGGGCGAGATCTCGCGCGGCGACATGTAGACATCGATCTTCAAGTTACGCTGGCTCCTTGAACAGCTCGGTCTCGCGCTCCAGAAACTTCGTGTCCACTTCGCCTGCCTGGAATCGCGGATTCGCCATCACGCGCGCGAGAAACGGAATCGTCGTCGTCACGCCTTCGATGACGAAAGACTCGAGTGCAACTTGCATGCGACGAAGCGCTTCAGTCCGATCGCGGCCCTGACAGATGAGCTTCGCGAGCAGCGAATCGTAGAACGGCGGGACGACATAGCCGGTATACACGTGGGTATCAAGACGCACACCGGGGCCGCCGGGCGGGTGAAAGACTTCGAGTTTTCCCGGCGACGGCTGAAAGTTGCGTGACGGATCCTCGGCGTTGACGCGACACTCGATGACGTGTCCGCGAAATGCCGGAGTCTCGCTGATCGACAGCTTCTCTCCAGCCGCGACGCGAATCTGCTCCTTCACGAGATCGATGCCCGTCACCATCTCGGTAACCGGATGCTCGACCTGAATGCGAGTGTTCATCTCCATGAAGTAGTACTTCCCATCTTCCAGGAGCATCTCGATCGTTCCGGCGCCGACGTAGTTGATCGCTTTCGCACCAGCCACGGCGGCATCACCCATCGCCTTTCGAAGCTCGGGCGTGAGCGCCGGACTCGGCGCCTCCTCAATGAGCTTCTGATGCCGTCGTTGAACCGAGCAGTCACGTTCGCCCAGGTGAATGACAGTGCCGAAACTATCGCCGAGTATCTGGAATTCGATGTGGCGGGGGCGTGAGAGATATTTCTCGACGTACACTTCGCCGTTGCCGAATGCCGACAATGCTTCGGAGCGCGCGAGCTGGAACGAGCGGATGAAATCATCGGGCTCGGTAGCGACGCGCATTCCTTTTCCGCCACCACCCGCCGCCGCCTTGATGATCACGGGGAATCCGATCTCCCGCGCGAACTCGAGCGCTTCTTCAGGATCCTCGACACCGCCAGGAGTTCCCGGAATGATCGGAACGCCGACGGCTTTCATCGCGTTGCGCGCGGCCGCCTTGTCGCCCATGATCCGGATCTGTTCCGCCGTCGGTCCGATGAAGGCGATGTTGCTCGCCACGCACGTCTCGGCGAATTCGGCGTTCTCGGCGAGAAATCCGTATCCCGGATGAATAGCATCAGCGCCGGCGATCTCGGCCGCAGCGATAATGCGCGGAATCTTCAGATAAGAATCGCGTGCCGGCGCGGGCCCGATGCAGACGTCGTCGTCAGCAAATCGCACGTGAAGCGATTCGCGATCCGCTTCCGAGTAGACAGCGACAGTCTGAATGCCGAGCTCGCGGCAGGCACGAATCACGCGGAGAGCGATCTCTCCGCGGTTCGCGATCAGAACTTTCTTGAACATTTCCCGGCGACCGTCAGGTTGTGACGTCCTGGGTGATGTTTTCCCACGTTGTATCACTCGCCCCGGCGACTCCCTGAATTCGCAGTGCGAACTCGCTCGGATTCGTCGCGTAGTAGAGCGCGTTCTCGTACGAGATCACGCCTTTCTTGTACCAGTTCATGAGAGACTGGTCGAAGCTCTGCATTCCGTAGTGCACCGTTCCTTCCGCGATCAGCTCCGGAATGTTGAGGGACCTCGACATATCGCGAATGTTGTCGCGGACAGCAGCGGTGTTGACGAGAATCTCCGCCGCAGGCACGCGACCCGGCTTGTCCGCACGCGGAACGAGGCGAAGCGATATGATCGACTCGAGCGCACTGGCGAGAAGGAAGCGGACCTCTGCCTGCTGGTGCGCCGGGTAGAACGACAGGATTCGGTTGATGGACTGCGTCGCGTCCATCGTGTGCAGCGTCGAGAAAACGAGGTGACCCGTGTCTGCTGCCTTCATCGCCGTGTCGAGCGTGTCGAGATCTCGAATCTCACCGACCAGGAGAATGTCGGGATCCTGCCGC
>JBDTNA010000526.1:0-2288 GCA_039933985.1 Gemmatimonadales bacterium
CTCGGGCGACGGTTCAGGGCTCTGAAGGCGTGGATGACATTTCGCGCATTTGGACGAAGTGGAATAGAATCACGAGTAAGGGAGCATTGTCGTCTCGCGCGTGACCTCGCCATTGTGATTGAGAGCGAGCCGCACTTCTCGCTTTCGGCTCCGGTAGTGATGGCCGTGGTTTGCTTCCGGTACGAACCTCCGGGTTACAGCGAGGACGACATCGACCAGCTCAACGAGATCATCGCCGAATCAGTCAATGCGACCGGACGCGCGTACATCACGTACACTGAGCTAAAGGGCCGCACAGCGTTGCGGATCGGTATCGGGAACATCGCCACGCAGTCGTCGCACGTGCACGACGTGTGGAGATGCATAGTCGATATCGCAAAACAAAAAGGGCCGGAGTTGAAATCGACGCCGGCCCGGTATTGAACCACTGGAGTACCTCCGGCTTACGGGCTCGCCGCAATGGGACAAATTCCTCCGGTATCGCCGGAGCAGCCATCCAGGAGCTCGTCGATCTCGCTGTGATCGCTAACGCTCTCCGGGCGAGCCGTGGTGCGGCGTACGGGAAAAGCTGAGAGAATCTCCTCCCGTCCCTGACAGATCGGTGCCGACTGTGCCCGTAGCTTGAGCGTAACACCCCGATTGTGACGGGTGATCCCAGGGAATACAGGAGGTATGAGATGACCGCCGTCGAGATGATCACACGCGAGCTGGACCAGAATACCACGTTCGCACCCAAGTCAAAAGGAAGGTCGATTGTCGTCGCAACCGATGGCACCGATTCCGCGCTCGCCGCACTCAACGCGGCCCTGCTGATCGTGTCGGGTGATGAAGCGGATGTTCATGTTCTGTCCGTTGTCGAGCCGATTCCGGTCGCATTTCCCACTCCCGATGGGATGCTGCTTCCTCTCGATTTCGAGAGCTCGCGACAGGACGCGCAACGCGCGATCGTCGAAGCCCAGGTGAGGCAGCTCGATTCAACCTGGCAGTGGGCGGTGAACGTGAAGCCTGGTCGCCCCGCGGACGTCATAGTTGCGTTCGCGCAGGAGAAGGAGGCGGAACTCATCATCATGGGTGCAAACAAGCACGGCGTGTGGGGTCGTCTCTTTGGCGAAGAGACCGCAATGGAAATCGCAAGGTTGAGCGATATCCCGCTGCTCGTCGCTTCGCCGCACATGAAGCGGCTGCCGAAACGAGTGCTGGTGGCGATGGATCTGAAAGCCGACGGTCTCCAGAGTGCGCCAAAAGCACTGGCGGCGATTGTCGATACTCGGAGCATCTCCTGCGTTCACGCCAAGCCCAAGTCCGAGTTCATAGGGGTCGACTGGGCCGAGTTCGACAGCGGGTACGACAATGCGATGAGGGACAGGTTCTCGACATTCGAGAAGGCATTTAACGCGGTGCACCTCAGGCCGGACCTTGTCATTCTGCATGGCGATCCTGCTCATGAAGTCACCGACTTCGCGGAGTTCTCCAAGGCAGAGCTTATCGTTGTCGGGGTGAAGCGTCGACGCGGCCGGGCCCGTGCTGTGGGGGGAAGGATGGCCAGTCGCGTCATCCGCCGGGCGAATTGCAGTGTGCTCATCGTTCCCAATTTGATCACGGAAAAAACAGTGGCTCCATTGCCCCGCGATACGACTGATGTAATCCGGGACTCGCGGCTATGGAGTAGTGCGCTCCGTGACTTCAATGCACGCAACGCGGGAAGGATTGTAAATCTGGAAGTAGACGATCCGGAAATCGGCGCGCTCGTCGAAGCGAGCCGCTACCCGCTGCTCGGTGTTGACTTCGATCATAAGGATAAGCGCCTGACCATCTCGCTTGGGGATACGCACGGGACCGAACGGCATCTCACGCGAACTGTTTCTCGACCCGAGGCCGTGTCGATATTGAGCATCGACGATCGCGACACCGCTCTCTCTATCACACATGGCGGCGGGCAGACGCTGCTGACGTTCTAACCCCGAGGCACAAACGTCATTCACGCACCTACACCCTTTCCTGAATCACTTTTCAGGAATGGTGATCGGAATCGCGCTGCTCGCGGTTGCCCTTATGATGAAGGAGCAGCGAGCTCTCGAAAGTTTCTCTCGGACTTTTCGCAGCGCTTGGGGCGATCTCGGTTGTCGTCTACTTCACCGGTGAGCCGGCTGAACAAGCGATCGAGAAGCTCCCTGGATTCTCGGAAGCCATCACGGAGCGCCACGAGGAGTTCGCGCTCGCCGCGACCATCGTGCTTGCGTCATTCGGCGCGCTCACGCTCGCCGCGCTTGCTGTGTTCAGGGGGAAGT
>JBDTNA010000527.1:0-2266 GCA_039933985.1 Gemmatimonadales bacterium
CGAGATGTGAATCGATTATTCCTCGAATGATCTTGAACGACAGGCCTTCAGTCGCCGGATACACCGAGAGCACGCGCCCTTCCTTGAGCGCGGTGGAATCGCTGCCGAGGTTGACCCATTCGCGCGGCTGGAGCTGTCGGCCGTGAAAGAATCGAACGGTGCCGGTGAGAAGCAGTGTGTCGTCTTTCGAGATCACGCGATCGAGGAACGGCTGGCCGGGCCAGGATGCTTCGATAATTCCGCTATCGTCGCGGACTACCGCCTGAAAGATTCGAAGGCCTTTCCGAGTTGGAATTATTCCCTTCGAGATCACGTGGCCGACGATCGTCGCGTCCATTCCCGGCTCGAGCGACGAGATCGGGCTCACCGTGCTCGCGTCTTCGTATCGGTGAGGAATGTGGAAGAGCAGATCGCGCGCGGTGACGATGCCAAGCTTTCGAAGCGCTTCCGACCGCATCGGCCCGACACCTTTGAGATAGGTGACGGGCATGTCGAGATAGACCTTGGGTGACGCCGAACCTCGCCGTTCGTCGTCGGTCAATCGCTATCCCTCGACTAGCTCTGCCGCGAATGCCACGGGATTGAACGGCTCGATGTCGGCCATCGTCTCTCCGGTGCCGATGAACTTCACGGGAACCTGCAGCGCCTCGCGGACCGCGACGACAATTCCGCCGCGCGCAGTTCCATCGAGCTTCGTCATCACCAGACCAGTTACCGGAATCGCCCCGGAGAAAGTCCTTGCCTGAGCAAGAGCGTTCTGTCCGATTGTCGCGTCGAGAACGAGAAGAGTCTCGTGCGGCGCGCCGGGAATTCTCTTCGCGATGACGCGGTGAATCTTCTTGAGCTCATCCATGAGTCCTGAGCTCGTATGAAGCCGGCCGGCTGTGTCGATGATCACGACGTCCGAGCCGCGTTGCACACCGGCGTCGATTGCGTTGAAGGCGACTGATGCCGGATCACTCCCTGCTTTTGCGCCGACAAAGTCAGTCCCGCTCCGCTCAGCCCATCGCTGCAGCTGGTCGACCGCTCCCGCGCGAAACGTGTCTGCGGCTCCGACGAGTGTCTTCTTTCCGCGCGCATTCATGAGCGCAGCAAGCTTGCCGATGAATGTGGTCTTGCCGGCCCCGTTCACTCCGATGACGAGCACGACCGTCGGCTTCGCCGCCGCGAAATGCATGGATGAATCGTCAGTATCGGCGCCGAGTGATCTCGCGACGCCCTCCTCGAGTGCGCGGAGAAAATCGTCCTGAGTTTTGACATCGCCTCGGCTCGCCATCCGCTCGACGTCCTCGACGAGCCGCATGGACGTCGCGACGCCAAAGTCCGCTTCGATGAGGACTTCCTCGAGTTTCTCGAGAGATCCCTGGATGGATCCACCGCGGGCAAGCGTGGTGACGTCGAGCAGCGCGATGTCTTTGACGCGCTGCCATAGGGACCTTCTGGATGTGTCGGAGGCTTTCTTGAGAATGCGGGGCATGTATCCGGTGTTGGCTCGTTTCCGTCAGTGGGAAAGATAAACCGGAAGAACGGAACTGCGTTTGACACGGAGGGACGGAGGAACGGAGGTGTCACGGAAAGAGCCGCTAATTGGAAATACGGCGGATTCCATCGCGAAGGGATACCACTTTGAAATTGAACAATAATCCCACGTGCAGATTGGTATGCTTGAGGTAGCTCAATACCTGGGCCTCATGAACAGGCAATATCTTTTCTATGTGCTTCACTTCGACGATCACGGTTTCGTCGATGAGTAAATCCAGTCGGAAGCGGCTGTTAGTCCGATGCCCTTTGTAGAAAACCGGGAGCTGCCTCTGACGAGCGACGTTGATCCCGGCCTGGCGAAGCTCGATGAGCAATCCTTCCTCATAGACAGACTCGAGCAACCCCGGACCATAGTACCGATGCACTTCGATTGCACCGCCAATAATCCGTTCCGTCAACAGGTTTGTCTCAGGATAGCTCAGGGCCATCCGGTAGAGTCGTACTGCTCTGAGTCCAAGCCTGCAGCATTCTATATCACGAAGTGCCTAAGCCACGCAGTTCCCAAAAAAAAGCTCCACAACTGTGGAGCTCGCGTCATGGCTGCTGTTTTCCGTGCACCTCCGTCCCTCCGTCCCTCCGTGTCGGCGCTTTTCCGGTCCTCAGTTACTCGACGAAGCCAACGTACCGAAAGTAGCCAGCGTCTGATTACGAATCTGCTGGAACACTCCCCTCTCCGATGACGGAATAGGATCCCCGCCTTTCATTCGCAGCGCAATGCGCGGAT
>JBDTNA010000528.1:0-2258 GCA_039933985.1 Gemmatimonadales bacterium
TGGCGGCAGTGCGAGGGCCGTTCAGACCAGGCAGCTCAACAGTCGTCAGCCGGACCGTGTTTCATTGGTTGACGAGTCGGCGGATATCGGCGCCGTTCTCGAACCGACCTTTGCCGTCGATCGCGGGGAGACTCTTCTTCGCAGCTATCCGGCGAATCTGTCGATCGTGTTTGCGGGGCAGCGCGCGCTGTCGGGGACTTTCGGATACGCGTACTCGCAGCGGAGAGAGGCGAGGCCGGGTTTGAGCTCGAATAGCGCGAACAGCGACATCAGCGTGGAGCTCGCGAAACCGTGGGCGACGCCGCCGAGCTGGAAGCTGCCGGGCGATATTCGGACGAGGGTCAGCTATCAGAACACGCACGGCGATAACTTCGTTCTGAATCCGCTGGCGTTGAATCGCGAGAGCCGGCTGACTGACAACGGTCGTCGTGCGTTCAGCTTCAGCGCGGATACCGATGTGGCGGAGAATCTTTCGTCTAGCTTCGTGTTCTCGCGGGTAGAAAGCTTTGACAAGAATCTGAACCGAAGATTCACTCAGACTGTATTGAGTGCGGTGCTTCACCTTCAGTTCTTTGCGGGCGAGCTCAAGTGACATCATGCGGTAACACATAGTGACAGGGAACTTCATGTCCGTCTTTTCAAGATCGAGAATGTCTTGCGCGCTGCTGGCTGGCGTAGTGTTCATAGCGTCATGCCGCGGAGAGAGCGCGGTCAAGTCCGGCAAATTCGACGGCGCAGGTGCAATGCGCTACGCGAAGACTCAGCTCGACTTCGGCCCGCGCATTCCAGGCACGACGGGAGCGCAGCGCGCAGGCGACTGGATTGTCGAACAGATGAAGGCGCGTGCCGACACAGTCATCACGCAGACGTGGACGCACACGACAGTGGACGGCAAGCAGCTTCCGATGCGAAACATCCTCGCGCGTTTCAATCCGACCGCCACCGATAGAATTCTCTATGTGACGCACTGGGATACGAGGCCGATCAGTGATCAGGCAGAAAATCCTGCTGAGCGGCAGCTGCCGGTTCCCGGTGCGAATGACGGCGCATCTGGTGTCGCGTTGTTTGTTGCGCTTGGAGATGCGCTCAAGAAGAATCCACCAGCGCAGGGCGTGGATTTGTTGTTTGTCGACGGAGAGGACTACGGCGCGTTCGATGAAAATGCCGCCGACGTGCTGATCGGATCGAAATACTTCGCCGCGCATCTTCCGGAGCCCGGCTACAAACCCATCTTCGGTGTTCTCTGGGACATGATCGGCGACAATGATCTCCGCATCATGAAAGAGGACTACTCAGTTCAGCAAGCCCCCGAGGTCGTTGACCGCGTGTGGTCGAAGGCGGCCGAGCTTGGTTACGACAAGATTTTTGTCGACGAGAATCAGGGGATGGTCACGGACGATCACGTGCCGCTGCTCCAATCGGGAATGCGAGTCATCGATGTCCTGGATCTCGTGTACCCATACCATCATCGGCCGACTGATACCATCGACAAGATCTCGGCCCGGTCCCTATCTATTGTAGGGGAGGTGGCGGAAGCGCTTCTCAGGTAGGGCAAGGAAAAAAAACCAGCAAAAAACAAAGAACCTTCTGTGGTAGGGTTTTGGTTTTGGTGTTTTTTTGCACGAATTGTATGCGACCACGCAGGGGACGATGACGCGTGGCAGACGGAGTGTCCCTAGCATGCGCCCATGGGTACCCCCGGCGAACGAAAAGCCCTCCTCTTCCTCGGTGCCGTCATCGTGCTCGGCTCCAGCGTGCGTGTTGCACGCGCAGTCGGTGGACGGTCTGATCTCGATCCAACCGCAAAGGCCGCAATCGAACGACAGATCAGTGCTGTGGACTCCGTCAGAAAAACAGGAAAGAAGAAAAAGAAAGAGAAAGGAAGGAAACCAAAACCTGCGGAAGTAATCGCGCCAGCGATCGTGGATCTCGATATCGCATCGGCCGAACAAATCGAGACGCTTCGCGGCATCGGCCCGTCGCTCGCAAAGCGCATCGTCGCCGACCGCGACAGCCTCGGTCCATTCGGAAGTCTGGCGGAGCTCCAGAGAGTGAAAGGGGTGGGTCCGCGGCTCGCAGCGAAGATTGATTCCACCGTAACCTTTTCGCTCCTTCCGCGTCCTTCAACCACAGAATCACAAAGGTCTTCCGACTCGCCAATCCGCAGGCGGAAACCACGCCCGAGGGGAAAGATAGCTTGACTGCACCTGCCGTTATTTCCGAGCGTATCGGAGACATGCTCGTGCGCGAAGGTCTCA
>JBDTNA010000529.1:0-2256 GCA_039933985.1 Gemmatimonadales bacterium
TACACAAGCCGGCGTGTAATTCAGGGCTATACCCAGATGGGTCAACCGCTTGCCGCCGGGATCGGACCAGGCGCATCAGGACAGTGGGCCGCTGCCGATTACATCGAGCCAAACTGGAGCTTCGGCTTGACTGCCGGGCGCATCAGGTGGAACGAGGATTTTCACAGCACTTACGGATTCCCCCTCTATCTGGGTTACTGCAGCCACGATGTCAGCGTCTTCCCGGGGGCGAGGGCGTCGGCGGGAAGCCGCTTCGGATACGTTTCCGTGGATATAGCCTTTGGAAACCGGCTGAACGCTTTTTTCCAGGAGCAGTCGGGCTGTCCCAAGGGCAATTCCGTCCTCGACATCCGCAACCGAACAATCACCGTTACGGTCGGCACGTTCACACCGGGTCGCGCCCGATGACTTGGGGACGTAAATTGCTTGTGGCCAGTAACTTGCCGTCATTTCGACCCGAGCGGCACGGGTCCGCTTCGATGTTCAATTCCCAGTCAATTCCTGCTTGATGGCAAAACGCTCGTCAGCCGCGGATCACAATTTGAAGTTGACATCGGCACCGGGCAGGGGATCGCATGCGGCATATGGCGGATCCCCTTTGCATGTCCGTACCCGACTGCGCGAAAGGCGGCCCGTATCGGTCAAGCGGCACACCGCCCGGATCGCAATCCGCCTCGGGATGCTGCTGCTCGGCGATATCGCGGCGATCATGATCTGCCAGACGTTTTCTGCTGTCGCCGCATCCAGCAACGTCCTGGGTCCGGGAGTGGCTGCACAGTTCTCGAGAGCGCTTCAGGCCGGCTATGCATCGGGCCTCAATTTCCCGATCGCGATCATTGTCAGCCTGATCATCACCGGCAACTACAGCAGACACCGCAGACTCAACGGACGCCTTCGATTGCTCGCGGCGTCCGCGCTGGCTTCTGCCGTCCTGCTATGGGGAATGGTTGCTTCAGGTGAAGTGCTTGGAGCTCTCACGGCCTACCTCGTGACAGCATTCCTCACCTGCGTCGTGCTGCTCGGCGAACGAATGATGGCGGAGCGATTCCTCAGCAAAGTGTGGCCAGGTGCGAGAGGTGCCGCGCCGGCGGTGCTCATCACGGATCGTCGCGAAGCAAGCCGTCACATGGAAAGGGCGGTGATCGGCGCAGGCGGTGACTATTCACTCGCCGGCTACGTTCCCGTCGGACGCGCGAATTTCGAAGGCGTGCTCGGCGGTATTCGGGATCTGCCAGAGATCATCGACGCGTATCAAGTTGAAGCGGTCGTGGTCTGCCAGCATCTCAACGATCAGCAGATCATGAATGTTCGCGAGGCTTCGCTTGCTGCGGGCTGTCAGGTTCTTTATCCGGCGCGTGCGGTGAAAATTGCCGGCGTTCGTCCCGCACTTGTCTGGCACCAGGATCAGCCGTTCTTCGAGCTCGGCGCGCCGGTGCTCAAGGCATCGGCTGTAATTGTGAAGCGCGTGACGGACATCGTCGGCGCCGCAGTCGGGATCGTCGTGTTGTCGCCTGTGTTCGCGCTGATTGCGCTGGCGGTCAGACTCGATTCGCCGGGCCCGGTATTCTTTGCGCAGGACCGGGCAGGGCTGGGCGGACGCCGCTTCCGCATGCTCAAGTTCCGTACGATGCGCGTTGGTGCGGATGCGGAGAAACATTCCCTGTCGCACCTCAATCATTCGGGCGATTCGCGGCTGTTCAAGATTCCTGAAGATCCCCGGGTTACCCGTCTCGGTGCGCTTCTGAGAAGATGGAGTCTGGACGAGCTCCCGCAGTTCTGGAATGTGGCGCGTGGTGACATGTCACTTGTCGGCCCGCGTCCTTTCTTTGAAGCTGACTTCGCGAGTTACCAGGACCACCATTTCCGCCGGCTCGATGCGAAGCCGGGCATCACGGGACTCTGGCAGGTCAGCGGTCGCAGCTCGGTGGTGGATTTCGAGGACGTTGTTTACCTCGATCGCCAGTACATCGAGCAGTGGTCGGTGTGGCTGGACATCAGCATCATGTTCCGCACTCTCCCCGCTGTCGTAAGGCGCACCGGCGCCTACTAGTCACTCGCCGGGGCCCCGTTTCGCTTCCGATCTCCTGGCGTGGGGCCAGGTTTAAAGCTTGTGAGACCGGCGAGAACGGTGAGCTTTGATGTTTGACAATGCATTTCTCACCGGTCTCAGCGGTCTCGATTCCTTCGCCGTGCGCGTAACGGTTGTGGGTCGCTACTAGCCAATGCCAAATACGAATCGAGAATGGATCTACTGGG
>JBDTNA010000530.1:0-2246 GCA_039933985.1 Gemmatimonadales bacterium
TTTCACCTTCAAGTCAGTGCCCATGCTGGGCACACATGCGAAACGGCCACCCTCGAAGAAGGTGGCCGTCGGAAAATCTCGGGGGAGATCGCGCTAACGCTTTCGTTTCAGCAGCGCGCATGCGGAGTTGAATGCTTTCGATGCATCGCTTCCGGTCTTCAACCGATCCCAGGTCATGTAGGGGATGTCGCGGGCGTTCACCATTTGCCCTTCGCGGATAACGGCTCCATTCGCGGAGTAAAACGACTCGGTCAATCGCTTCACCCGGACAGGCGTGCACTTGAGAAGCGTTGACTGCGTCATCGCCATATAGGGCCGCTTGCTCTCGAGCGCATGAAGCTTGGAGTAGTCCCATCGCGTGCGCGTCAGATATGACCCGTCCGCGTTCAGGTCGATGCCGGCCGTATCGAGTGCCACGGTGACGCTCGCGTCCTTGAGAATTATCGGCCACGACGATTGCGCTTGAGCGTTCGACGCCGCCAACAAAGCGGCGGCGCAAAAAAGTATTCCAGTTTTCATCAGTAAGTGTCCTCGATGAGCAGGGGTGGCCAGATCTGGCCGCCGCGCCTCTGCTTCCTCTGTGCCGTCGTCTTTACGCGACAGGCAGCGTGAAATTGAACTCGGCGCCCCTGTTCGGAGGACTCTCCGCCCAGATCCGGCCGCCGTGCGCTTCGACGATTCCCTTTGCAATCGACAGTCCAAGACCGGTCCCCAGCTTTGCCGTGGACTTGGCCTGCCAGTATCGGTCGAAAACGTGATCCAGGTGCTCCGCCGGAATCCCCGGGCCCGAATCGGCCACCGTAAAGCGCACGTCGGGGTGCTCGTGGTTGGCGAGAATCGTGATTTCGCCTCCCTTGGGGGTGAACTTGATCGCGTTGCCAATCAGGTTTTGGAACACCTGGAGCACGCGATCACGGTCTGACGAAACCCGAAGCACCTCCAGAGGAGGAATCGAGCTGACGCTAATCTGTTTCGCACCGGCAAGGGGAGTGGCTGATTCGACCGCTTCCTGAATCAGCGACTTCACCTCCACAGCAACACGATCGACCGCCAGGCCGCCGGCCTGGATCTTCGCGACATCCAGTAGATCCTGAATGAGGCGATTCGCCCGGTTAGCTGACCGCTGAATCACCTCGAGCTGCCGCCTCGCGGTCACACGACGGTCCTCTGCAGGCGCGATCTCGAGCAGGAACGATGCGGCCATGCTGATTGTGTGAATCGGATTTCTCAGATCGTGCGAAACGATCGCAACGAGATCGTCCCGCGCGCGCGTCGCGTCCTCAGCCGCACGGTAGAGCCGCGCGTTCTCGAGAGCCACTGCAGCGAGCTGCGAAAGCTGCGTCAGCACGGCCTGGTCGGACTCGTCGAACTGCGCGCCATCCTTCTTGTCCCAGAGCTGCACGACGCCCAGCTTGCGCCCATCTCGCCCAACGAGATCGGCTGTCACCGTATTTGGAATATGAAATCCCGTCTTGTCGAGATCGATCGCGTCGGGATTCGCAGCGAGCATAGCAAGAATTTCCGGCGTGATTCCCGGCATCTCGTCACGCGTTGCGTCGGCCCAGGACGTCAGCTCCGGGGCTTCTTCCGAGGGCGCGCTCGCGCGCCACATCGCCGTCTGGCCGACAAGAGCATCCTTGCCGGGATTCATGTCTTCGATGAGACGCGTTTCCGCGTACCGGGCACTGAGAATTCGGCGCGCATTCTCCGTGGTCGTCTGGAGCATGGCATCGACCGCCAGAGTGGAATTGATCTCGACTGCTGCTTCTGCAACCGCTCGGAGCTGTCCCGCATAGCGCCTGAGCTCGGAATCCGCGCGCCCAGCGTCTATCTCGGCCTGATGTACACGAATCACCCCGCGCAGGCTGAGCGCCAGCCGCTCGGGCGTCAGCTGTCCCTTCGGGATGTAGTCGGCCGCTCCAGCTTTCATCAGCTCGACTGCCGTCTGCTCGTCGCCGAACCCGGTGAGCATGATGAATGGCGTGTGGATCCCTTTCTCACGCGCGTTTCTCATTACCTCGAGACCATCACTTCCCGGCATCCGGTAGTCGAGCAATGTGCAGTCGAAATGCTGCTTCGCGAGCATCGCGAGCGCGGTCGAAGCGTCCGGGGCCTCGGTCACAGTCGCTTCGAGGCCAGTCTGCTTCAGCGCACGGCGCACCGCCATGCGATCGACATCGTCGTCGTCGACGACCAGAATCTTCAACGCGCGATCGGCCATTGGGTCAGGGCATCTCCACCAGTGT
>JBDTNA010000531.1:0-2245 GCA_039933985.1 Gemmatimonadales bacterium
CCCCGTGTTCCAGAAATTCCATTAGACAGTGTCGGTTGACCTGGCGTGACTCAGGCCTTAACAGACCAGCGAGCTGAAGGCGTTCCACTGATTCATGAGCCGTACTTGAGCTCATCTCAAGGTCGAATCCAAGAGCGGCGTAAGACGCTTCCGGTGATTCAGCCAAGCGAAGTGCGACAGCCACATCTTGCGGCTTTAAAGCCTGTTGTTTAAGCATTTTTCCCCCTATTCGTTATTCGCGAATCGCGAAGATGAATGTAATATAAGAAGTTGCGGTTACGCAAGACTGACCCTGCCTGCCCCTCCCACTCGTGTTTTTTTATGCCACTGTAAACGATCTCTCGGATTCAGGTGTTAGCTGAGTGAGCCCGGCAATCGGCCCGGCCATTTTCACCTGAACACGAGATCTAGATGAAACTGAAGTCCGCGCTCCTTCGCCTAAGCATTGTCGTGATCGCGTTGATCATTCCGCTCTCCGCCCCGCGAGCGCAGACCTTGGCAGGGAAGTGGAGCGGAGAGGCGATCACCGACGCCTTTCGCGGCACGATGGAGCTCACGATCGCGAAGGCTACTCCTGAATGGACGCTGCACCTCAGCATGAAAGTCGGCGACAGGACGGCCGAGGGTCCGGGGAAAATTCTTGTTCTTCAGGGCGATTCAATTCGGTTTACGTCTGCTGTCGGCGGAGCCGAGACGATATACGAGGCAAAACTTCATGGAGACTCGCTTGTCGGTTCGATGGAAGCACGACGCGACGGTGAGCTCCTCGGGCGTGGAAGGTGGGTTGTCTTCAGATCGACTGGAGCCACCCCTTCCCCTGTTGTTCAGACGCCCGTTTCACCCGCCGTGATCTTCGATGAAGCGTGGAAGCTGATCGACACGCGCTACGGAAATTTTCCTTCGAAGGGAATAGACTGGGGATTGATCAAGCGGATTTATCGGGACGAGGCAGCGGCGGCGAAGACTGACCGGGAGCTCGCATCCACGATCTCCGCCGTGCTTGGGCACTTGAACGACAATCACATCAGTCTGCGGGTGAAAGACACTCTTTATCGTCCCAACGGCAACATCGATCGGTCGAGCTTTGTTGAAGACAGCATCGTCTCGAAGAGGTTTGTCTCGCCCCCTCAGAAGTCCGGAGCGGGAAACTGGACGTACGCCTGGATGGCCGACTCCGTCGCGTACTTGCGGATCGACGGATTCCAGAACGCGCGCGCCACACGCGCGCAAATCGATTCAATCCTGACCGGCTTTCGCGCTGCCAGGGGAATCGTAATCGATCTCAGAAAGCATTTTGGCGGTGATGATCCGGCAGCAAGAGAGGTGATCAATCGGTTTGCGACGTCCAGGGGCTTGTACCTGACGAGTCGGGCGAAGGGTGGTGACGCACACGATGTATTCCTGAAACCGAGGCCTTTTTACTACGAGCCGACTGGGGCGTGGCAGTTCACGAAGCCGGTAATGGTGCTCACGAGCAGGCGGACTGGGAGCGCTGGTGAGAACTTCCTGCTCGGCATGCGCGAGCTGCCACAGGTCACGGTGATCGGTGATGTAACCTCGGGCGCCTTTGCTGACGTAGGGCATTTCAAGCTGAGCAACGGGTGGGAGCTGAACTTTCCGTTCAACCGGTTCGTCGACAAGAACGGATTTTCGTGGGAGGGAGTTGGATTGGCGCCTGACTTCAAGCTTGTTGCTCGACCATCCGACATCGCGGCGGGCCAGGACGTCGTCCTGGATTTTGCGGTGAGAGCCGTGCGGGCTGCGTCTGTCAGCAAATAAGGCGTCACTTGCTCATGCGCCGGAGGGGAGCAGCGTGCTCGCGCTTCGTGCCGCTTCCGGCGACAGCAGCGCGTTCGAGGCGTTATATCGCGAGCACCTGCCACAGATATACGGGCTTTGCATTCGAATGACGGGAGATGAAGCAACAGCAGCAGACCTGACTCAGGAGATTTTCATCAGGACATGGAAGCAGCTGGCGAACTTCCGTGGTGGAAATTTCGGTGGCTGGATATACACGCTGGGACGCAATGTGATACTCAATGACCGACGGGCTCGAGCACGATTCGCATCGCTTGTGACGTTCGAGGACGATGTCGCCGCGGTCGAGCCGCTCGGTCCGAGAATCAGCCTGGAGACAGCTCTCACGATTTCGGCGGCGATCGAAAAACTGCCTCCTCGAGGGCAAGTGATTTTTCGTCTTCACGATGTAGATGGATATTCGGCGGACGAGATCGCTGAGTTTCTG
>JBDTNA010000532.1:0-2240 GCA_039933985.1 Gemmatimonadales bacterium
GGATTTGCGATGTCGCTGATGTCGAAGACGCGGACACCGCGCAACCGGTCGGCGCTTACCGTATCCTTGACTCCCTGTCCGCCACAGTCGAGGCGTCCGGTAAGACTTTCTCCGGAGACGATCAGCAGATTTCGATAAACTGAGACGTCGCTTTGCGATGCGGGACAGTAGTAGGCAGTCTTGAGAGTTGGCCTGGCGGAGTTCGATATGTCCCAAACCTGATATCCGTTGAAGCTGCCCTGAATAGCGTAGTGACCGATAAGCGCGAGGTCGGAGTTGATGCCATCGATGAACCTCTCCGAGGGTCGCGTCGTCGACAGGAGGCGAAGATTCCACGATGCCTCGGCGGCATCCCATTTTCCGCCGCGAAGCCCGATCCGTGGATCGGCACTTGGCGACTGAGTATTCTGCGCCGCGGCATTACATGCGGTGAGGGTAGTCGCGATTAGTGACAGTGCGACGACAAAGGCGAGCGATGAAAGCCGGCCGCGGGGGGAGGATGACGTCATTGAGGTCTGGGGCAGGTGTGGAGGCTGCGGGTGCAGAACAGTCAAGGGATCACTTCGAGCGTTGACTGTTTGAGAGGGAGCTCAGAATTTTTTCCATTCGGTCGATTTCAGTCGACTGGTCCGCGTTGACATCCGAGGCCAGCTTGAAAACAGTTTGGTCCTGAGCGGCGCCTTCTGTTGAGAACAGCGTCTCGACCATCGAGATCGCGCCACGATGATGCTGGATCATGAACGCGAGGAAGAGGCGGTCGAACTGTGGCCCTCTCGCCTGGTCGAGCTGCGTCAACTGTGATGCCGTCAGCATTCCGGGCATCAACATGTCATGCTCCATGCCGGACATCATCGTGGTCGTCCCTCCGTTGGCGGTCGCGGGGACGGGCTGACCGTTGTCGCGAAGCCACTGCTGCATCGACACAATCTCGTCTTCCTGTGCGTTGATGATTCGCTCCGCCAGAGTCCCAATGGACGCGCTGGCGCCATGCGTTGGCGCCATCTTCGACATCACGATCGCCTGTGAATGGTGACTGATCAT
Source organism: Gemmatimonadales bacterium (assembly GCA_039933985.1). Classification (GTDB taxonomy): domain Bacteria; phylum Gemmatimonadota; class Gemmatimonadetes; order Gemmatimonadales; family Gemmatimonadaceae; genus UBA4720. The sequence goes on from JBDTNA010000532.1 coordinate 1,042, forward strand.
CGACGACATGAAGTGAACGTCCGCCGTGGTAATCGAATACCGGGAGCTGTCGCCCTTGGCCTTTCCGGTTACTGCGCTGTCGCGATCGGCGACGACCGCGCTCTGGGGCGATGGTAGAGCAGCAGGATTCACCCGGCTCGCATTCGAGCAGGCGACTGCCTCGAGCGAGACGACCAGTGCCAGGGGGCGTAAGTCGATCCGGAACATACCTGAAACCTACTGCTTTGTTACGTGATGCTGACGTGTCGCCTACATTTTCTCACCAGGTTGCCGTGATCCGGCATGAAGGCCAGGCTGGCTTCCCTAAACGCAATTTTGCTGAAGGCCGAATGAGACGACTGGTCCTTGCCGCGCTCGCTGCACTCATTGCCGCCGGATGCCGCAATGTATCTACTGATGGTGTCACGTCCGAGTCTGAAGCGCCGAGGCTTCCGACGGGCGCCCGCCTGGATCCAGCGGGCCGGATTACCGATGTCGGGTCATTTCCTCTCGCCATGGTGGCATCACCCGATGGCGGGCGACTGGTTCTTCTCCTCAATGGCTATCGAGATCAGGGCGTCGAAATCATAGACCGGGCTAGCGGTCTCGTCACTCAGACTCTCGTTCAGCCCGCCGCGTTCATCGGTCTCGTCTTCAGTCCCGACGGAAAACATCTCTACGCATCGGGCGGCAACGAGGATGCGATCTACGCATACGACTGGTCCGACGCTCGCGCGACTGCCGCGGACACGCTGATCCTCGCACAAAAGAAACCGAAGGAAGATGGACGCCGATACCCGGCTGGCATCGGCATCTCGCCTGACGGATCAACGCTGTATGTGGCCGAGAACCTCGGAGACTCGCTTGCGGTTGTAGACATCGCGACGAAGCGGGTTACGCAACGTCTCGCGACCGATCGATACCCGTACGGTGTCGCCGTATCAGCCGAAGGCATCATCTACGTTTCAGCCTGGGGCGGATCGACGGTTTCTGTCTTCGCTCCATCAGGAAAATCGCTGGTTGCAGCTACGCGCATACCTGTCGCTCGCCATCCCTCGGCGCTTCTTCTCAACGCCGAGGGATCGCGACTATTCGCAGTATCCGCGAGCACCGATGCGATTTCGGTAGTCGACACTCGCGCTGAGCAAACGATCGCCATCACTGTCCGCCGGCAAGGTCGACAGCCGCCATCAGGTGATATTGATCCGCGAGGCGGTACG
>JBDTNA010000533.1:0-2229 GCA_039933985.1 Gemmatimonadales bacterium
TCATGATTCCGTTCACGTAGCGTGACAGCACTCTCGCAGTATCCGCGATCGGCTCTCCGCGCCCGAGCTGAACATCGCGCGACGACAGGAACAGCGCGTGACCGCCGAGTTGCCAGGCACCGACCTCGAACGAAACTCGTGTTCGCGTCGAGGACTTCATGAAAATCATCGCGAGCGATTGACCCGCCAGCGGCCTGTCTTTGTACTCGCCTGTTCGCATCCGCTCAGCGAGATCGAACAGGTTGTTCAGCTCGTCACGCGAATAGTCTGGAATCGCGAGGAAGTCGCGATGATCTTCTGAACTCATCGTTGTAGGTGTTATGGAGCTAGAGAATATACCGCCGCAGGTCTTCATCTTCGACAATCGCCTTGAGACGATCGCTCACCAGTGTCCGATCGACCGTGATGTGGGTGATTGACTTGTCTGGAAGATCGTAGAGGACGTCCTCGAGCAGAGTCGTCATCACGGTATGCAGCCGCCGCGCGCCGATGTTCTCCATCCGATCGTTCACATGAGCCGCGATGCGAGCGATCTCGGCAATTCCATCGTCGGTGAACGTCAGCTTCGCGCCTTCCGATTCCACCAGTGCCGCATACTGCCGGGTCAGCGCATTCTCCGGCTCGGTCATGATGCGAACGAAATCCGCTTCAGTCAGCGGCTTGAGCTCGACTCGAATCGGAAAACGGCCCTGAAGCTCCGGAATCAGATCACTCGGCTTCGAAACGTGGAACGCGCCCGCCGCGACGAACAGCACGTGATCGGTCTTCACCATCCCGTACTTCGTCTGAACGTTCGAGCCCTCTACTATAGGAAGGAGATCCCGCTGCACTCCTTCGCGCGACACATCGGGTCCACCACCGGCCGAGCGTTCGCCGGCGATCTTGTCGATCTCGTCGAGAAAGATGATTCCCATGGTCTCGACTCTCTCGAGCGCATCGGCAGTTACGTCTTCCTCGTCGATGAGCTTGTCGAGCTCCTGCTCGAGCAGAATGCGACGCGCTTCGGAAACCTTCACCTGTCGCTTCTTCGTCCGCTTCGGAAGCATGTCCTGAAGCATGTCGGAGAAGTTTCCCATTCCTTCAGGCGCGCCCTGCGGAACCATCATGTCGAACATCATCGGCGAGCTCTGGGAGACTTCGACTTCGACTTCCCGCGCCTCGAGCTGACCATCGAGAAGAAGCTGCCTCAGCTTCTCACGCGTCCTCTTGTAGCGCTCCTGCTCGACGTCCATCTCGGCCGAGACGCTTCCACTCGACGAAACGAGAAAGATGGGCGAGTCACCCGGTGTCTGTGCGGGAGGAGTTTGCTGCTCTTTCTTCTCCGACGGCACGGGAAGGAGCAAATCGAGCAGCCGATCGTCGACTCGATCGTGAGCGAGATCTTCAACTTCGGATTCCCGCTCGGATCGGACCATGTTGATCGCGCTCTCGACGAGATCGCGCACCATCGACTCGACATCGCGACCGACGTAGCCGACTTCGGTGAACTTCGACGCTTCGACTTTTATGAAAGGAGCGCCGGCCAGTTTCGCGAGACGGCGCGCGATCTCCGTCTTACCCACACCAGTTGGTCCAACGAGGATGATGTTGTTGGGCGATATCTCTTCGCGAATTGCTTCGGGAGCGCGCTGGCGGCGCCACCTGTTGCGCAGCGCAATCGCGACAGACTTCTTCGCATCGGCCTGACCGACTATGTAGCGATCGAGCTCGGCGACAATGCTTTTGGGTGTAAGATCGGCGAGTCTGGCGAGCGCGCTTTGCGTTCTTGGTGACGTCACGCTGTGGGCTCTAGAACCGTGATGTTCGAGTTTGTGTAGACGCAGATCTCGGATGCGATCGTCAGCCCTCGCTGAACGATCTCCCGGGGCGACAGATCCGTGTTCGCGACGAGTGCCCTCGCGGCAGCGAGCGCGTATGTCCCGCCCGATCCGATGGCCAGAATCCCGTCATCGGGCTCGATGATGTCACCCGTTCCCGAGATGATGAACCCGCGCTCGGCATCCGTTACGGCGAGGAGCGCCTCGAGACGGCGGAGAACCCGGTCGCTGCGCCAGTCCTTGGCCAGCTCCACAGCGGCCCGGGAGAGGTTTCCGGGGTGCCGTTCCAGCTTTTCCTCGAATTTCTCGAACAGTGTAAAAGCGTCCGCCGCAGCCCCCGCGAATCCGGCCAGCAATTTGCCTCCTCTAAGGGTGCGGACCTTCATCGCGTTGGATTTCATGATGGTCTCGC
>JBDTNA010000534.1:0-2227 GCA_039933985.1 Gemmatimonadales bacterium
TGTTGGCGCCGAGGTCTCGTACTGCGAAGACTCCATGTGCTTTCAGACTATCGAGTGCGGCTGGGCCGTAGAACGAAAGATGGGTGTGAGCGTCCCAGAGACCATCTTCTGGTTGTGGGCTAACTCCCGCGTGAGTGCACGCGGCGAGGGCCAGTGCGAGGGTGAGAACAGCCGCGCCTCTTCCAATCACTACCATAAGGTAGTGATTCCATTTGAAGACTTCCTACTATCTGTCACCGGGTTGGTTGCGGCTCGACCCGACATTCGCCGAGCTGAAGGGAAATCCGAGATCCGAGCGGCTTATCGCCGGCAAATGAGCCCGGCGTATTCCTCGAGGCTTCTAGTGTCCTGAGGCGAATCGCCTCAACGCATCCGGCTCCATGCGCCCATACTCATCGAAAATGTTGACGCCGGATCCCCGGGCGAGGTCCTTGAACTGCGCGTAGGATAAACCCGCCTGCGCAAGGAACGGCTGCAGCGCATCGATCTGCGTCTGCAAATCGCCCTTTCTCTTAGCGCCAAGAACTCCGCCCATGTGGGTTGCGCCCTTCGAAAACGAGTCGAGCGCATTCGCGTTTGCCAGCATCGCAGCTGCAGCGCGCCGCGCTTTACCGACAGGGTCTTGCTGAATCCTTAGAACTGAATCGGCTTTGGCCAGCGCTTTCCTGGTGGAGTCTTTGCGGGTCGAATCTCTGCGTGCAGCTCGCCTGACCGAATCTCGAGCGCGAATCGCCAGCGAATCCAACGTCGGTAAAGCAGCTACAACGACGCTGCTGTCGAGCACCGCAGGCGCCGGAGTCTGCATTGATCTGGTATCGGCAACTATGGAACCAAGGGGGGGAGGAGCGACAGGAGTTGGCGCCGCCCCGTCTCCACGTTGTGACATCAGAAACCGACCAACCGTTATCAACACGAGAACGACAGCGATACCAGCGTACAGTCCCATGCGACTCTTTTTGGGCTTCTCATAACCGGCGTCGTATCCGGGAGTTCCAAATTCACCTGACAAGGGATTGAACGGGACGGGCGCAACTTCATCGCCAAACGGAACTTCATCCGCGGGCAGAGCTTCATCCGCGGGCAGAGCTTCATCTGCGGGCAGAGCTTCATCTGCGGGCAGAGCTTCATCTGCGGGCGCAGCCTGATCGGCAAACGTCGGCTCGCTCGCTGGAAGTATGTCGTCTCGAATAACGACAGGAGTTGTTGCAGAACCAGGAGTAGGAGTGCGCACGACGCGAACAGAAGCCCGTCGCTCCATCGTGCTGACATCGACGCTCGACAGACTCGAGAAGGCGCTGAGTGAAATCAGTAATTCCCTCGCAGTGGCAGGTCGCTGATCCGGGTCCTTCGAGAGGCATCTCATTATCACATCCGACAACGCCTGCGGGACATCCGGCCGCACTTCGACTAACGGCAACGGGTCCTGGGTGAGAACCGCAGCGAGCATTCTCTGCGGAGTTGTCCCTGCAAACGGCGACCTTCCATTCAACAGCTCGTACGCAAGGAGTCCCACTGCGTAGATGTCCATGCGATGATCAGCCAACGAATCACCGGCCAGCTGTTCGGGCGCCATGTAAGCGGGCGTGCCGATTGCCATGCCTGTGGCTGTCATCCCCTGCGAGGACGGCATTGCCGCACTGAGCGCCTTCGCTACTCCGAAATCGGTGATGAGCGAATACGAGCCCGACATGAGGATATTTGCCGGCTTGATGTCGCGATGAACAATGCCCGCTTGATGCGCGTAATCGAGAGCCTCGCCGACATGATTCAAGACGCGCAGAACCTCCCCGAGCGGCATGGGCCCGTCCTTTTCGACCGCCGTCTTAAGGGATTCGCCCTTGATGAACGGCATCGTGAAGTAGAGGAGATCGTCCTGTTCACCGGCCGAGAGGAGTGTGACGATGTGCGGGTGCTGAAGCTGCGCGGCCACCTGCATCTCTCGTCGGAACCTGCCCCGGTTTACCTCCGCGGTCAGCTCCGGCGATAGAACCTTGATGACGATTTTGCGCCCCAGGATCCGGTCGGTGGCCACGAACACGCGGCTCATACCGCCGCCACCGAGCTCACGCTCGATGTTGTAGGCGCTGGAGAGAGTATGGTTGAGCCGATCTTCGAACGTGGTCATTTTCAAAAAATAGAGGTAGAGGCCGCGGGGAGAATATGGCTGCCGGACGAGGCCGCGCACAAATGTCCAGTGTCTCCCGGTGCCCGATGTTTATAAGACGAA
>JBDTNA010000535.1:0-2202 GCA_039933985.1 Gemmatimonadales bacterium
GCAGCTCGAGCGGCAGCACTCCCATTCCGACCAGGTTCGAGCGGTGAATTCGCTCGAATGATTCGGCGATCACGCTTCTCACTCCGAGCAGCAGTGTTCCCTTCGCTGCCCAGTCACGCGACGAGCCGGTGCCGTATTCCTTCCCCGCGACAATTACCAGTGGCACTCCCTGGCGCTGATACTCCATCGACCCGTCATAGATCGTAACCGGGTCCGCGGTGGGAGACACCGCAGTCCATCCACCTTCTGTTCCGGGAGCGAGCTCGTTGCGGAGCCTGATGTTGGCGAACGTGCCGCGCATCATGACCTCATGATTTCCACGCCGCGCACCGTATGAATTGAAATCCGTCGTCTTCACGCCGTTCGCGATCAACCACTTGCCCGCAGGACTCGCCGCCGGAATGGATCCGGCCGGTGAGATGTGATCGGTCGTGATCGAGTCGCCAAGCATCGCGAGTGCGCGCGCTCCGTGAATTGGTCGAACACCCGGAGGGATCAGTGTCATGCCGTCGAAGAATGGCGGATTCTTTACATACGTCGAGTTTGCATCCCACGCGTAGAGATCGCCTTCCGGAACCGGAAGACCGCGCCAGCTGTCGTCGCCATGAAACACGTTCGCGTACTGATTCTTGAACATGTCCGCTTTCACAGATCGAAGAATTTCCTCTTCGACTTCCTTCGGTGCCGGCCAGATATCTCGCAGGAACACCGGGCCGTCAGCGCCTACACCGATCGGCTCGGTGTGGAAATCGATATCCATTCGTCCAGCGAGGGCATACGCCACCACGAGTGGCGGAGACGCCAGATAGTTGAACCGCGTGAGAGGATTGATGCGACCCTCGAAGTTGCGATTGCCGGATAGGACCGCTGCGACGACGAGCTTGTTCTCCTCGACAGCAGCAGCGATCTCTTCGGGTAGAGGACCGGAGTTGCCGATGCACGTCGTGCATCCGTACCCAACGACGTTAAACCGGAGTTTCTCGAGCGACTCGAGCACGCCCGCCGCGGTGAAGTAGTCGGTCACGACCTTTGATCCAGGCGCGAGACTCGTCTTCACCCACGGCTTCGTGTTGAGTCCCTTCGCGACGGCATTTCGCGCGAGCAGTCCCGCCGCGAGCATGACGCTTGGGTTCGATGTATTGGTGCAGCTCGTGATTGCAGCGATGACGACGGCGCCATGACGCAGCCCGAACGTCTCGCCTTTCATCGTTACAGGCACGGCTGTGTTCGCGCCGGCCTGATCGTCGGTATTCGTCGCGACGACCGACGGGGAAAGCTGCGGCGACGCAGATACAGACATCGCCTGCTTCGCGGCGGCAACGCCCGCCATTGTTCCGGTTTTCTGAAGATCTCCGGCGAGCGCATCGCGGAACATCTGCTTTGCCATTTTGAGCGGAACGCGATCCTGCGGACGCTTCGGGCCAGCAAGACTTGGCTCGATCGAAGAGAGATCCAGCTCGAGCGTGTCGGAGAAAATCGGATCCGGCGTGTCGTCCGTTCGATAAAGGCCCTGCGCCTGCGCGTATGCTTCGACAAGCTGAACCTGCGACTCGTCGCGACCGGTGAATCGCAGATACTTGATCGTCTCGGCGTCGATCGGAAAGAATCCCATCGTCGCGCCATACTCTGGCGCCATGTTCGCGATTGTCGCGCGATCAGCGAGCGAGAGTGAAGAAAGTCCGGCGCCGTAGAATTCGACGAACTTGCCGACAACTTTCTTCTGCCGCAGAACCTGTGTGACCGTGAGAACGAGGTCGGTCGCGGTCGCGCCGGGAGGAAGCTTTCCGTAAAGCTTGAATCCGACAACTTCAGGAATCAGCATCGATACAGGCTGCCCCAGCATTGCCGCTTCTGCTTCGATACCGCCGACACCCCAGCCGAGTACGCCGAGGCCGTTGATCATCGTCGTGTGCGAGTCGGTTCCGACGAGTGAATCGGGATAGGCGGTGCTCTCTCCGTCGATCGTATTCACGAAGACGGCCTGTGCGAGATACTCGAGGTTGATCTGGTGCACGATTCCCGTGTCGGGAGGAACGACGCGGAAGTTTTCCAGCGCTTTCTGTCCCCAGCGAAGGAATGCGTAGCGCTCCTGATTGCGATCGAACTCGAGATTCGCGTTGATGAGGAACGATGCATCGGTCCCGTACTCGTCCACCTGCACCGAGTGATCGATGACGAGATCGACTGGCTGGAGCGGATTGA
>JBDTNA010000536.1:0-2193 GCA_039933985.1 Gemmatimonadales bacterium
GTCGCTCATTGACATTTGAGAGCTGCGACGAGAGCTCATTTCGCCGGTCGACAAGTGCGGCAACCTCGGCAGAACTCCTTGGTACCTGGAGAATCTGCAATTTTCCGTCGGCGCCGGGGACTGAGACGGTTGCCGGTGACTGCGCCACCGCCGGCGCGAGCACGGCTTCCTGAGTTGAGGTCTGCATATGAAAAATCTACGGACAGCAGAGCGTCCGGGTTACAAAAACCTGATCAGTCTGTGGAGGCCGAAGTTGCTAATACCTTTACGCCCGAAGCCAGCCACGGATCGCTCGCCATCCAGTCCTGGCGAGGTGCGAAGAGAAATACCAGTCCACCATTGGCAAGCTTTGGCAGCAGACGCTTCGCGCGCGCCGGCTCCATCGCCGGACAGCCTTCACTCCTCCCTGCTTTAGTTGCGGTCACGTATGGAGCTCCGTGCGCGACAACTCGCCGCATCTTCGCGTTGTCATTGTAGTCGCCCGATACGCCATCCAGTCGAAGTCCGATCGATGAATACGAGTGGCCCGCGGTTTTTCCGCTGAAGCCATAAAGCTCTTCGGCGAGATACAGTCCGAGTGAAGTCGCGGCGCTTCCAGGGCGATTGGAAAAATTCGTCGGAATTCCGGTCTTGCTTGTCGACGAGCCTCGCCCGTGCGCGACCATGAATGGCCCCTCCACAATCTTGTCCGTCTCCATGTCGAATACATAGCCGCGAGGCGTAGTGCTAGGCAAACCGTAGTCGACGAAATACAGGTAGGGCTTCTTCACATCCGCTGGATGCGCAGCTTTGTATGCGAAATAGCCGTGAAAGGCTTCTTCGAGTGCACGAGGATGACTTAGCGGCCGCACGAGGTCGCTGAGTGCAGTAAGTGCCAGGTCCGCGTCCGACAGCGCAGCATTCAATGGAAGCACGGCGACGGGCGTAGCCGTATCCGGCTTTGCAGTCACAAATGTGATAGCGGAGCCCAAAAGCGGGCCGTTGTGGTTGCTGTCGGGGAAAAGTGGCGCACCGACAAACACTGCAGCGGTCGCTCCGATGAGGACGTTCTTGATGTGGGTCGATGTAATCATGTACCTGAGTTTACTTACTTTTGGCGCAGAGATAAAGCATTGACTTGTATGACGTTAATACTCCAAAATCGGGAAAATGGCCGGCCTGGTCGACAGTCCGCGGGACCTGGTAAAAAAGAAAGGGAAAGAAAGGACTTGACGTGGTGAGGTTTAGTTTAAAAATTGCCTCCTTCGCGCTGGGCGCTCGCTATTCCTTTTCTACCGCTTCCTAAGGTGCCGTCATGATGAAAGCCACAAATGCAGTTCGCCGTTTTGCGTCGAATGAGGAAGGTGCCGCGCTCGCCGAGTACGGCGTGCTCGTCGCGTTCATCGCGATCGTTGCAATTACCGCCGTAACGTTCTTCGGCAGTAAGATCTCCGCGAAATTCTCATCACTCGCGACCACGTTCACCTGATACCGTCGCAAGCGTGACTTAGATCCGGCGGCACGAGAGTGCCGCCGTTTCTATGTCCGCTACTCTCGAGCGATTGCTTCGATCGGGGAGAGACGCGCTGCACGTCGCGCGGGATAAGTCCCAAAGACGATTCCCACCATCAGGGCTGACGCGACTGCCAGCATTGCAGTGAATGGCTTGACCACTGGATAGATCGGCGCGCCCGCCCACATCCTGAATACCGCAGTGCCGCCGAACGCGAGCGCGACGCCGACAAGAAATCCGACAGCGCTTCCGGCCCCGGTAATCGTCACCGACTCCACTAGAAATTGCGCGTAAATGTCGCGCGAGCTCGCGCCGACTGCCTTGCGAATGCCGATCTCGCGCGTACGCTCGACCACTGCAGCGAGCAGAACGTTCATGATCCCGATTCCACCGACCGCGAGTATCAGCGCGACAAGTGCGCCGAGCAGAAGCTTCGAGAGAAGAATTGCCTGCCTGGTGTTCTCCAGTCGTTGCGTTCCAACATCGATACGCAGTTTCGACGCGCGCATTCCGTAGCGTTCCGCGAGCCAGTTTTCCGCTGCGAGGCGAAGGGTGTCAACGGCTTCGATGCTGTGCGCCTTCAACCGCAGTGTTGCGACGGGCCTCGAGCGCGACGGACCCAGAAGAGCAAATCCTCCATGAATCGGAGCGAACGCGACAAGATCGGGCTCAGGACCCGATGCGGGCGGAGCGAGAATGCC
>JBDTNA010000537.1:0-2183 GCA_039933985.1 Gemmatimonadales bacterium
TTTTTCAAATAAACCGGCAGAACATCGGCGACCGGAAGCGCGCCTCGCCACTCGATTCGAGAGCCGGCTTGCCAGATCGCCCGCAACCGGTCCTCATCTGGTCCCCCGCCCTGCACGGTCCACTCCACCTCATGACCTGATTCGATAAGCAGTCTGTCGATTGTCGGAAGATCGAATACCCCCTTCTCCCGGTCGATTCTGCCGACGTACAAAACCCTCAACCGGCCTCCCGCCGGCTGCCTGCCCAACCGCGGTATGGAGACGCCACCCGGCAGCCGAACGATTGACGCGTGACGCGTCGGCAAACGATCGAGCAGCCGCTCGTGAATTCTTCCGGTAAGCGCAACAAAACAATCGATCCACGGTTCATGGATCTCCGCAAGGCGATAGTAGTACTCTGCGTCCGCGTGCGTGATGTTGACTACAGTTTGCGGGATGCGGTACGCTGAAGCCATCGCGAGCTCAACCCAATCATTGCATACGAGCACTCCATCACTGGACGGGATAGTTCGCCGCAGACGCCGAAGATAGGCATAGACGTTTTCCGGTGGCGACGAATACGCAAACCGGATCTGCCGCGTTGCCGGCAGATCTTCGACCGAGCGGCCACCTGGGTCCGCCATGTTGGTCGCCAGGACCGCCGTGTAATCCAGGCCGTCATCGATCCTGTTGGCGAGCAGGTTCGCCGTGAAGTTAAAGACGCCACCGAGCTTGTCTGGAAGCACGTAGACCACGCCCGGCTTCCTGTCGCCGGGACGGATTGTTTTCAATATTCCTCAGGCGGCATACTTTGACTCACATGATTCAAGCACAGTCCTCTGAATGACAATCGACGACAAGATCGCCGGCGCCCCAATGGTGTCCGTTGTGATAACAGTTTTCAACCGCGAAGACTTTATCGCCGAATCGATTGAAAGCGTGCTCGGGCAGACGTGGAAAAATCTCGAGGTCGTTGTCGTTGACGATTGTTCGACGGACCAATCTTACACAATTGCAGAAAGATATCTGTCCGACCCTCGGGTTCGCGTCTTTCGCAATGACACAAACCTTGGCCAGTTCCCGAACCGAAACCGGGCCGCCGCTCTTGCCGTCGGGGAGTTTCTCAAGTTTCACGACTCTGACGACGTCATGTACCCGCATTGCATCGAGTTCATGGCACCGCCGCTAATCGCCGAGCCGCGAGCGGCGCTTGCCCTTACGAGCTCGCGAAGCTGGGAAGGCGGCCGCGTGCCGATGCTTCTGTCGCCCGAGCTGGCGTTCGAGCGGGAGTTCCTCGGAATCGGGCTGTTAAATGGCGGGCCGGCAAACGCGCTCTTTCGTAAATCACCGTTCATCGAACAGGGCGGGTTCGACGATATCGGCGCAGGGTCGGATCACCTTTTCTGGATGCGCTATCTGGCTGTACATTCAGTCCTGCTGGTGAACGCTGATCTTTTCTTCTACCGGCGCCATCAGGGCCAGGAAATGGTCAGCGACGAGGCCGCAGCATCGTACGCTCGTTTGTATGGGCTTGTGTGGCGTTTTCTTGCGGAAGGCCGCGCCCCGCTGCATCGTGTTACGCTCGACAGAGCGAAGTCGAACTGGCTGTGGATCATCGCCAAAGCAACAATTCAGGATGTAAAGGCGGGCCGCATCGGCCTGGCACGCCTGAGATTGGCGTCGGCCGGGCTCGGTTTTGGCGATTGGATAAAGTATTTTCGACGGCCATCGAGATCTATCGCAGCCGGAACTCCTCAAACGGAAATGCGTGGCTCGAGCTGAATCGACGATAATGGTGAACCCGAACGTCGATACCGCTGCTACGATTTTTGCGGGCGAGCGCGCGCACCGAAGAGTTCTCATGATCTCGCCACACTTTCCTCCCGATTCGAGCGCCGGCTCTCACCGGGTGCGGCTGCTTGCTCCGCATCTCGAGCGTCACGGCTGGCTGCCGACAGTGTTGACAGTGGATCCGGCCTACTATGAAGGGAGCCTCGATGCGGGACTCGCCGACCTGGTACCGCCGAGTCTGCGGGTCGAGCGCGTTCGCGCCGTACCCGCAGCGGCCAGCAGGCTGATCGGCGTCGGAGATCTCGGCCTGAGGTCGTTCGTGGGACTGTACCGTGCGGCATCCAGATTGCTTGCCACTGAACACTATGACGCACTCTACATAACTATCTATCCGACATACCCCGCCCTGCTTG
>JBDTNA010000538.1:0-2181 GCA_039933985.1 Gemmatimonadales bacterium
CATTGGCGACGCCACCGGCGATGTCGCTGACGATCACTTCAATCGTTACAAGCAGGACGTTCAGCTCATGAAAGCCCTGGGCGTCAAAGGCTATCGATTCTCGATCGCATGGCCGCGTGTGTTTCCAGCCGGCAGCGGAGCGCCGAATCCAAAGGGCCTGGATTTCTACAATCGACTTGTCGATGAGCTGCTGGCGAACGGAATTCGCCCGTACGCGACACTCTATCACTGGGATCTCCCACAGACGTTGCAGGACAACGGGGGAGGCTGGGAGTCTCGCGACACAGCAAAGGCCTTTGGTGACTACGCCGGATACGTCTCGTCAAAATTGTCGGACCGCGTCCACGATTGGTTCACCATGAACGAGTTCTGGGTGTTCATCAATCTGGGATATCGGATCGGGATTCACGCGCCCGGTCTGAAGCTCTCTCAGGCGCGTATGAATCAAGCGGCCCACCACGCCGTGCTTGGACACGGACTCGGAGTGCAGTCGATTCGAGCGCATGCGAAGGGCACGGTCAGAGTCGGAATTGCAGACAGCACTTCGATTGGTGTTCCCGTAATGGAAACGCCGGCACACATTGCGGCGGCAGAGCGAGCGACGCGCGAATCAAATGCGCAGGCCATGACGGTGATTCGGGAAGGGAAATACACTGACCAGTTCCTGCGTGAAGCCGGTGCAGACGCGCCGAAGTACACAGCCGAGGAGCTCAAGATCATTTCGACGCCGCTCGACTTTGTCGGATTGAACATTTACACTGGATACTTCGTTGCTGCAGACACCACCAAACCGGATTCCTACATCACGGTTCCCAACCCGGCGTCGTATCCGCACATGGCGTCACCGTGGCTGAATGTCTGTCCCGAAGCTCTCTATTGGGGACCGCGCCATGTGACGAAGCTCTGGGGCAGCAAGCCGATTTACATCACCGAGAACGGATGCTCGTCGTCCGATATTCCGGACAAGAATGGTAAAGTGCAGGACACCGATAGAGTGATGTACCTGCGCAATTATCTCAGTCAGCTGAGACGAGCTGCTGTCGAAGGCCTGCCGGTGCGCGGTTATTTCCTCTGGAGCCTGATGGATAATTTCGAATGGGCCGACGGATACACAAACCGATTCGGATTGCATTACGTCGACTATGCGACGCAAACGCGGACTCCAAAGCTGAGCGCAAACTATTATCGCGAGGTCATTGCTCGAAATTCCGTCCTCTGAGGAGAAACAATGCTGCCAGAGATCACGCTCGTTTTTGCGCTGTTCGCTTCCTCCGCACAGAATGGCGCTCCGTGCAATTTGATGGATCGCGCCACCGTCATCGCGCTGCTTGGGCCCGCTAGTACGGCGGGAACTCCAACCGGCCCCGAGCCGGATGATGAGACGAGCGGGACGCTCCGATACTGTACGTTTCGCGCTGGCGCAGCCGCGGTGCTCATCTCGCAAGTCAACTTTTCGAGCGCAGCTGAGGCCAGAAAGGCCACGACCAGGGAGCTCGTCATCTCGCGCATGGACGGCGACGACGCCAAGCTTGTCGATGAACCCGGCCTCGGCGACAAAGCCTGGTGGGCCTATACCTCCGAGGGAGCCCAGTTCGTGGTTTTAAAGGGGTCAGTTGTGATTGGTGTTGCCCTCGGGGGTGAGCTCGCGAAGAAGCCGGTCTCGTACCGGAATGTTCTGAGAGCCGCCACGGTCGCCGCATTGCTCAAGATGTGAGCTCTCGGGGCTGACGCGGCGGGCGCCGCACCGTGATCTCCCGGATATTGTCCGCCCGCTCCACTTCTATACGGCGTTCGAATGGATCGACGCTCACGAACGCCGGTTTCCCACTCACCTCCACGGTGATCTGCGTCTCGCCGGTGCGAAGCCGATGCTTTCCTGCGTACAGCGGCTGAGCATTTCCCGTTAACGGATGCTCCGCGTAAACGGCCACGTCGATTAGCTCATCGAGCGGCGCTTCGCTCGGTTTGACTCCACCACCAGGCTCGAGTGATTTGCGGCCGCGAATCGTAATTGTGACACGATTGCGTCCGTCAGGCATCAGCTCCGTCGACGCCGACTCGACACGTAGATCATAGAGCGTTACGCTGCTGATCCATTCGTCGATCAAGGTGTGCTGCTCCGGTGCCGATTCGGCGTGGAGCGCGGCCTGGAGGTCCAACGTCGTTGCCGGGCGGTTCGTG
>JBDTNA010000539.1:0-2177 GCA_039933985.1 Gemmatimonadales bacterium
AGCATACACGAGAAGAGTCGTGAGATTAGCGCCGATGAATTCACGCGAGCGAAATACGTCCGGCGGCAGAAGTGGATTCCTGGCTCGCGATTCGACGAACGCGAAGCCCGCGAGAAGAGCGAGACCAGTTCCCGAAAGGGAGATCACGAACGGACTGCCAAACCCTGCATCCGGTCCGATGATCAATGCACTCACGACACCCGCGAGTCCGAGTGTGACAAGGACCGCGCCTGCATAGTCCAGAGGCCCTTTTTCCGAACGCTCGCGCTTCCCTTCAGGTTCGTGCCGGAACGCGATCCACGCCGCGACAAGAGCAAATGGCACGATCGCGACGAAGACAAACCGCCACGATGCGGAGTCTACCAGCCACCCTCCTGCAAGCGGACCGACAGCAGTGGATATTCCCGACCATGCCGCCCACTTTCCGATCGCTACGCCGCGATCCCTGCCATGAAAACTCGTCTCGAGCATCGCGAGACTGTTCGGAACGACGAGCGCACCCGCGATTCCCTGCGCAACTCTTGCGGCTACGAGAAGGACGAGATTCGGTGCCAGTGAACACGCAAGTGATGTGATCGCGAATGCGATGAGGCCGAACGCAAAGAGTCTCGAGCGCGACGTTCGGTCACCAAGCGCTCCACCGAAGAGGATCAGCGCGCTAAGGGTGAGAAGATATCCGTTCATCACCCACTGAAGCCCGGCGACGCCGAGGTTCATGTCGCGTCCAATCGCGGGCAGGGCGACAAGGACCACGCTGCCTTCGAGAAACACCGCGCCGGATCCGAGAATCGAGGCGATGAGAATCCATCGCTTTTGCGATGATGTGCTTTGGCTCAAACAGGTAGTCCTTCGCAATTCTCGGTCTCGCGCGGCAACCTTCGCACTAGTGCTCCGTACTGAGTGCCTTCACAACCGCTGAGCGCGGATTTCACGAGACGAAGAGCTAAATGGAAAAAGTGTTGTCCGGTACAAGTTTGGCGACAACCCGGTGCCCGCGCCAATATCGACGACAGTCTCGATGTCTTCCAGATTGCTCACCCGATTATTCCTCATCCAATTGACTCGCCTTCGCATAGCTTATGACTAGAACGTCGTTTATCTTATATAGTAGAGCGGGGCAGCAAATGCGGGGAAAGCCACCAGTCCGTTGAACGACCGCCGCTCCCATCGTGCAGACCCTGGCGCTGCTGGCGACGCGAAGGGGCATTGAAGACGGGAAGCAATTGTCATTCACAGACCAGGCACGCGCGACAGAGCCTTTTTTTCGCGAAAGTGCAGACGCTGACGAGCTGGTAATCGCGTTGCGCAACGCGGTACGTCTCAACAAGCTCTCGATGGAGAACCTGCACGACGCAATCAGGATCTGCGTCGGAGGGCTGCGCGCGGACGGCATGCAGTGCGAAGCCGCGCTGTTGACGATGAAAGCGTCTGTGCGGCACATGGTGCGCAACCATGTGGGATCCGACACGCCGGAGATTCTTCACTCCGATCTCTTGATGGATCAGATAGTACGCTGGTCAATAGCGGAGTTCTACACGAAGGCCTGACGGACCCAAACGACTGTCCTGTCGCTTTGCATTTTCACCAGCGCAAAAGCGGGGTCAGATCGCTTCTAAGAACAAAAAGCGCTACTGGCGGCGCATTCTCTCCCTAACGGTCGCCAGATGTCGAACAGACCTGATCTGCCTTCATCCGCCCTTGGCGACGTTCTCGCGGTTGCGCTGGACCGCGCGGTTGGAAGCTCGCTTGAATCATTGATTGTTCTTCGCAAATCCGTGAAGAGTTACACCGCACATCAGAAGTCTCGCGGAGTGGAGCTCGATCATGTGATGCAAGCGCTTGGCACCGTCCTGATGGAAACGGAAGACGACCGATCGCGGGATTCAATGATCGACGTCGTGAGAGACCCTGAGCTCGCGCGACAGCTGCGCGCGTGGTGCAGCGCCGACTACGCGGGCGCTCCAGCACACAGATCATGACCGCACGAGAAGACGCCGTGCTTAGTGCGGCGTCCACTGTGGATTACCTGTAAGCAGCCCGTCTACAAATCCGATCCGGTAGGCGACGAACAGTCCAAAGGCGAGACTGATCACGCCCGATGCGATTCGCAAACCTCCACCAAGTCGCTCGAACCGGTGCGGATTGCGCGTGAATGGAAGCGCAATCGCTGCCGTTGT
>JBDTNA010000540.1:0-2173 GCA_039933985.1 Gemmatimonadales bacterium
GGTCGCGACCGACTAAATTGGCTGAATGGGTATTTCAGATGCCGAGGCGCTGCTGTACGTAGACACGCAGCAGGACGCCGACAATTTTCTCGACGACATATCGGCGGTCCGCGAGATAGCGGTCGACACGGAGGGCGCGAGCTTCCACCGGTTCATCGATCGAATCTATCTCCTGCAGATATCGACGCGCGAACGCAGCGCGATCATCGACCCGCTTCCGATCGGCATGCCACCTCGGCTCGGCGAGATACTTCAGGACCCTGACGTCGAAGTTGTCTTCCACGACGCCGATTACGACCTGAGGCTTCTCCACCAGGACTATGGCTGGCACGTCAACAACATTTTCGATACGCGGATCTCAGCGCAGCTCCTCGGAATCAAAGCGTTCGGACTCGCCGCACTTCTCGAGCAGTTCTTCGACGTAAAGCTGGACAAAAAACATCAGCGCGCCGACTGGTCGCTTCGTCCGCTCACGCGTGGAATGCTCGATTATGCCGCGCAGGATACGAAATACCTGCTCGACCTGCGCGATCAGCTCAAGGCGAAGCTCGAAAAACTCGGTCGCTGGGAATGGGCGAAGGAAGAGTTCAGTCGTCTCGAGGGAACGAAGTGGGGTGATGACGACTCATCGCTCGCGTTTCTGAAGATCAAAGGCGCACGCGATCTGACCCGACGCGAGCTCGCTCTATTGCGCGAGCTCGTTCCGTGGCGCGACTCGGTCGCGAAGGAAGTCGATCGCGCGACATTCCGGGTGATGGGGAATGAAGTGCTGCTCGACATCGCGCGCACTGCGCCAAAGACAGCAAAGGATCTCTCAGGACTGAAGGGAATGCCGCGGGGAATTCTCGATCGCGGTGCATCCGCGATTCTCTCAGCGGTTCAGCGCGGGCTCGAGGTTGCGGAGGAGCATCTTCCGCGCTTTCCGCGTTCGCCGAAGTGGGAGCGTGAAGATGATTTCGATTCGCGAGTCGCACGACTGAAGACGGTACGCGACGAAGCCGCGACGAGATTGAATCTCGATCCCGGAGTTCTCTGCTCTCGCGAGCGTCTCGAAGCAGTCGCGCGCAAGAAGCCGGAGAAGCCGAGCGATCTCGAAGACGTGCCCGGGCTCAGGAAGTGGCAGATCGGAGAGATGGGAGAGGAGTTCGTGAGAGCGCTCAAGCCGTAACGCCAAATCGAGAAAAGTCGAACTGCAGTTCGACTTTTGATCCGTTCAGAAACCCAGGTACGCCCTCACACGGGGCTCCATCTTCTCCGGCGTCCAAAACGGCGTCCACACAAGATTCATCTCAACCGCTTCAACACCGGGAAGAGATTTTATCTCCGTCTCGGCATTCGTCATGATCTCAGGCCCTGAAGGGCACCCGGGCGAAGTCAAAGTCATATCGACTTTCACTTTCGTCCCGACAACCTGGATCTGATAGACGAGACCCATGTCGAGAATATTGAGATTGAGATCCGGGTCCTTGACTCGTCGCAGGGCCAGCTTGACCTGATCTTCGCTGACGATTCCAGGAGCTGCGGGAGATTCCTCACCGACAGCGACACTCAGAGGAATCGCACGCTCCTCGGCTATGCTGTCATCGAGGATTGTTGGCCGCTCGTCGCTCGTCGAGCGGGGATTGACGGTCGCTTCGGGTGTATCGGGACGATCGCTCATCCCTTAAAACTAGCGGGCTTTCGCCGTCCGCGAGGTCTTCTTCACCGGCTTTTTCGCGGTGCGCGACGAGCTCGACTTCGACCTGGACGATGAAGCCGAGCGCTTCGACTTTGACGATGAAGCCGAGCGCTTCGACTTGGACGCACTCGCCTTGGACGATGACGAACGCTTGGACCTCGATGCCTTAGCAAGTCGTGCAGATTTCGCCTTCGCGGCCCGGCAGCTTGCACGTGCACGTTTCGCGCGGGCGCTCGAGCCGCGCATCGACTTGCTGGTGCAGCGCACCGCCTGCGGCTTCGGACGTGTCCAACCGCTCTGCTGATCCGCACGGAATGCGTTCGGCATCGCGAGCACCGGAGTCGGTCCGTCGAGAACGGCGAGAACTGCCGCATCGGACAGATCGGAGCGAACGTCGGCTATGATCTTCGCGGGACGCTGCGCCTTGGCAGCATGCACGCGATTCGTGAGAAGCACGACGAACATTTCGCGATCGGGATCGATCCAGATCGACGT
>JBDTNA010000541.1:0-2171 GCA_039933985.1 Gemmatimonadales bacterium
CGTGTAAAGTCCGTTTGTCGCGCCGCTCCATGTCACGTTCTGATCGGGCGAACCCTGCACCGTTGCGCTGAACTGCTGCTTCTCTCCAGCCCTCAAGTTTACGAGAGGAGGCGAGACGGTGACCGTGGCGTTTTTAAAATTGATAGTCGCAGTGCCAACGGAAGTCGCGTCGGACGTGCTCGTAGCGGTGACCGTGTCGTTCGTCAGTCCGGCGACACGCGGGTCTGCGGCCTTGTAAAGACCATCGGGCGCGTTTGGCGACCATTTGACGGCCGTCGTAATAATGCCGTCTGCCTTTGCAGTCAGCTGCTTCGATTCGCCCGGACCGAGATCGACCTTTGCCGGGTCGATAGTGTAGATGGCTGTCTCGGAAGTTCCGGTGAAGCTGCTGCAACCGACAAACACTACCAGGGCGACCACCGGCAGGAGAAATAACGGAGTCAGGAACACGAATGAGTCAAGCATTGTTCTTTACTCCTTTGCCGAATGTCTGGACGGTTCCGATTTGGAGCGAACCGTAGGCTCCTCTTTGTCGCCGGGCGGAGCTTCCTGTTTGTCGCGTCCCGGAGTGTCAAGCTCATCTTCGTCGATCAGGCCAAGCCGGACGTCCCTTACGATTCCCCCGGCATCCAGGAATACGATCGTCGGCCACATGGTGACGCCATATGCGCGAGCGATTTGCCGCTCGGGATCGGACACGACAATCACCGCTTCCTCTTCGCTGCCGGCGATGCTGCGTGCAAGTTCTTCGTCGTTACCGTCTTCAATTGCAAGAATCAACGGCGGCTTCACGCCTCGCTGGCGAAACCCTTTCTGAAGATTCCTGAGAGCAGTGATACTCGGCGGCGACGAGCTTCTCCAGAAAAGAAGCACGAGCGGCCGACCATTCAGCTTTCGCAGCGTGAGGTGCTCGTCGGGCGCCACTTCGACCAGGAAGTTGGGCGAAAGCTGACCAATACTCAGCGAGGTTTCGACAAACTGCGGATAGAACTGTCCACCAGCCGCGAGGTGCGTGCGGAGTGCGGATGCGAGCGTTCTCTCGTCAATCTCGCCTTCACTCCGCCATACGGTTTCGCCATTCGGATTCAGGATCAAGGTAGCCGGCCGATGGCGGACGCCGAGGAGTCGCTCCCACGCTTCGGAATCGTCGGCGAACATCAAGCCATCGTCGTCGCGGACGTTTTGCAATTGTTCGGAATCGAGAACACAAAGAATGGCAGTTGCAGTATCGGTGCGCCCGCTGTGGCCGAGTGCCTCGGGAAAAATCTGGAGTCGCCGCAATGAGCGCTCGTCCGGAAAGTGTACGAGGAAATTTGCAGTGCCCCCGCTGATTCCATCCTGTGCCCACGGAGACGCGTGCGCGACGGCTTCGAGGCGCAGCTCGGGATCAGGACGCGGCTTTGGCACTACCGTTTGCGGCCTGTCCACGACTGACCAGTCAATACCGGGAAATTTGATCACGGAGGGTCCCGTCCACTGGCAGCTTCTCGGTGAGCTGACGTTCTCGTAGAAAATCGGACCCGATGCGGTGATCCGCTTGCCTGTAAAAGTCAGGCAGACCCTGTTGCTCGAAGCCGAGAGTGCCGGTGCGTTCACGGTGATGAACCGCCTTGTGTCGTTGAGCACGCCAGGCTTTCCGAAGTTCCACGCGTACGCCTTTATGGTTCCACCCGGGATCCAGCTTCTGAGCGCCCTGTATTCCGGACCCGCCGCCGATGACCACGGATCCTTGTCGAACTCGACGTGCGTGGCCGACCATGGGGGCACAGCAACTGAGCCGCGCAGCGTGATACCTGACGGCGAGATCGCGTATGAGGTGTAGTTGAGCTCAGGATCGACTTGTTCAGGCGCGTTCCCCGGATTTGCCGTTGTAGCCAGTGTCGGATTCATCAAGGACTTCACGAGATTCTGAATGGCGTCGGCGTTCAGGGCGTTGTCGATTTGCTGTTGAACCGCGTTTGCCTGCTTGTTCCATGCATTGTTAAAAAGTGTCGTGGCCTTTGTGCGCGCTTGATCCGCTTCCGCGGATGGAACGCCCGGCGGGATGTTCACATTCACGTCTCCCAGCCGTTGAATCCCCACGTGCCGGCCGTTCAGCGTCAACGTGAATAGCTGGGTAATGGTGAAATCAAAATCGACGGGGTCGGGAACGAGGTCCGGCTTGTTCTCCC
>JBDTNA010000542.1:0-2168 GCA_039933985.1 Gemmatimonadales bacterium
CTTCTGACACGTCGTTTGCCGTCTATTCCGATCCACTTCCCTGCGGCAGGGGCGTGGTGTGCCGTCTCTACGATGACCGTCGAGCGATGACCCGAGGCAGCGACACGCCCGCGGTGCAGGGCCGTGGTAATCTGCGCCGGGCGAACGGGGCAGAGCGAGGCGGCACCGAGTCGGATATCGCTCGTTCCGTCAACCACCCCTCCTAATGTCAGCTATCCTCCCAACGTCCGCGACGGAGCACTGATGCCAACCCGGCAGCTCGTGCACGCGCTGAATCAAGATCGAAGTGCCGATCGATCCGGCCGAGTATCACGCGCACGCTGCAGCGCCGCGTGCGCGCGTTTAGTACGCCCACTGCGACCGAGTCCCCAAGTTCCCGGGCCCGTCGTGCTCTACGGAGCGACCTCGAAGTCCTTGCTACCCGCAGTGGCGCCGTTCACCAGCACTTCGATCTTGTATTTGCCGGCCGGCCATCCGTCGGGCTTCGCGATGTGGAACTCGGTCCTCGCGTCGCCGGTCGGGGCGATCGTCTGCGTGGACTCGTTGACGACCTGTCCGTCCTGGAACGTCCAGCGCGCCTTCAGCGTCGTCGACGGCGCGGCGCCTTCGGTCGCGACCGAGGCGTAGATCGTGTCGTTTGGCTTGAAGGAATCGGTTGTGCCGTCGATGGTCTTATCGGCCGTCAGCGAACGCCCGAGATCGATGTGCGATACGCGAACGCCGGTCGAGGTGCCGATCGTGGCGGTGGTGTCGGTGCTTTTGTTACACGCGGTGCTCGAAACAGTTGAGAGTGCCAGCGCGAGAATTGCCGCTCCGATATGTCTGCTCGTGTGCATAGTTTGCTCCCCGAAAAACGGCGATTACGCGCTCGGGACCTTCAGTTCCTGCCCCGGATAGATGAGATCCGGATCCTTGATGACGTCTCTGTTCGCATCGTAGATCCGGTGCCATTTGCTCGCGTCGCCGTACTCGCGCTTGGCGATTTTCGAGAGACTGTCGCCGTTGACGACGACGTACGTTTTTGCGGACCCGCTGGTGCCGACTGGCTCAGGCGCAACCGGCGCCGCCGGAGCAGTCCGCGCAGTGGACGAGCCGCCGGCGTTCACATTGCCGAAATCCGGCTTCGCCGCAGGCATCTTGTCGTCCTTCTTCCCAAAGATGTCGTCAAAGATTCCCATGTATCACCGCTCCTGAATGTGCTTTCACGATGTGTGCCCTTGCAGCTCGGCCACTCAGTCGTTGAGCACGAATGTGACCTTCATCCGGACGCGGTATTCGGAGATCTCTCCATTCTTTGCGACGACCTCCTGATTCTTAACCCAGGCGCCGGTGACGTTCTGGAGCGTTTTGTTCGCGCGAGTGAGGCCGGCGCGAATGGCGTCGTCGAAGCTCTTGGGCGAGGCTGCGGTGATTTCGGTAACGCGGGCAACAGACATTGATGTCCTCTCGTGTGAATGCGCTCCGGCGCCGACGTGAACGGTCTGCCGGAAAGTCCAGACGCAAGTGTGCGGAAAACGTCCGAATCCCGCTGTGCCCTTCAGCACACGCAAAGGGGCGGCGATCTTTGGACCGCCGCCCTCGAGTGGAACAGTCCAGGGCGGCGGCGCCATTGGCAAGCTTTGACAACGCCGCACGCGCATGCTACGGTCGTTTCTCAGTGAATCCGGAGGGAGCAAAGCCCATGAAAGCCGTCACGAAGAACATCTCCCTCACGCCGGAACTCAACCAGTTCATCGACGCGCGCGTGGAGAGTGGGCTCTACGAGAGCGCCAGCGAGGTGGTGCGCGAAGGCCTCCGGCTGCTGCGCCACCGCGAGAGCCTGCAGCAGCAACAGCTGGCGCGCGTCCGTGCGAAGATTGAGCAGGGCTGGCAGGAAAGTGAGCGCGGCGAAGTCGTGACCGCCACCGACGCCAAAGAGCATTTCCGCGCGCGGTCTGCCGAGCACCGACGTCGGCGCGCATGAACCGCTTCGAGCTGACGAAGAGTGCGCTCGCCGATCTCGACGAGCTGTGGCTCTACATTGCCGCGGACAACGTCGATGCGGCAGACCGCGTCAGCGACGCAATCCTGGGCGCCTGCGAGCTTCTGGCGCAACATCCCCTCGTGGGGCATGCGCGCCGCGACCTCACGACGCGTCCCGTGCTCTTCTGGTCGAGCGGGAGTTCCCT
>JBDTNA010000543.1:0-2164 GCA_039933985.1 Gemmatimonadales bacterium
CGGAATCGAATCTCGCGGAGGTCATGCGCAGCATGATCGGCCAGGGCGGAAACTCCGGCGCCGGCGACATGAAAGGAATGGACATGGCTCCCGCGACCGAAGGCACGGCTGCAGACAAGGGTGCCGACATGAAGGGCACGAACATCCCATCACCGGCCAAGAGATAGCGATGCTCAAGAGAATCATCGAGTGGTCGGTCGGCCACACATGGGTTGTGCTGGGCGTCACTGCAGTTGTCACGGCTCTCGGTGCGTGGGCGGCCTTCACCACGCCAGTCGACGCGATACCGGATCTCTCCGATGCGCAGGTGATCGTCATGACGGATTGGCCCGGCCAGGCGCCGCAGACCGTCGAGGATCAGGTGACGTATCCGCTGGAAACCGAGATGCTCAAGGTTCCGCGCACGAAGTTCGTGCGGGGCATGAGCCAGTTCGGTCTCTCAGCGGTTTACATCGTGTTCGAAGACGGGACGGATATTTACTGGGCGCGTTCACGCGTTCTCGAGTATCTGAGCGCAGTGCGCGCGCGGCTCCCGGAAGGCGCGATGCCGATGATGGGGCCCGACGCTACCGGAGTTGGCTGGGTGATGCAGTACATACTGGCCGATACCACAGGCCGTCTGAGTCTGTCCCAGCTGAGAGGGATTCAGGACTGGACCGTGAAGCCGGCGTTGACGGCAGTGCGTGGCGTAGCGGAGATCGCGTCTTTTGGTGGATTCGAGAAACAGTATCAGGTCGAAGTCGACCCGGCGAAGCTTCTTGCCTTCAATATTCCGCTCGCGAAAGTTGTCGACGCGGTGCGAATGTCCAATGCCGATGTCGGCGGCCGAGTGGTCGAGATGGGAGGAAATGAGCTTGTCGTTCGAAGCCGCGGCCGTTTCACCAGTCTCGAAGACGTCCGTCAGGTTTCAATCGGGTCCGGGCCTGGGGGCGCCCCAATCAGAGTGGGCGAAGTTGCCAACGTCCAGACGGGACCGCAGCTCAGGCGTGGTATTTCGGATCTCAACGGGAAGGGTGAGATCGTGACGGGTTGGGTGGTGATGCGTTTCGGAGAAAACCCGCTGGCGGTGATAGAGCGCGTCAAGGCGAGGATGGCCGAGCTCGAGCCGGCTCTTCCAGCGGGCGTTCGTTTCGTCGAAGGCTATGATCGGTCGAACCTGATTCATCGAGCGATCGAGACGCTGCGCGGCAAGCTGCTGGAGGAATCGATCATCGTCGCAATAGTTGCGATTGTTTTTCTGCTGCATGCGTCGAGCGCTCTGGTCGCGATCCTCACGCTGCCGATCGGCATTCTCATGGCGCTGCTCGTGATGCGCTTGCTCGGGCTGAGCGCGAACATAATGTCGTTAGGCGGAATTGCGATTGCGATCGGGGCAATGATCGACGCTGCGATCGTGATGGTGGAGAATCTTCACAAGCACATCGAGCGCAACGAGCGTGATGGTACCGGGCTGCCGCATATCCGCCTGGTCACTGACGCCGCGAAGGAAGTCGGGCCAGCGCTCTTCACCTCACTTCTGATAATCACGGTCTCGTTCCTTCCGGTATTCGCTCTGGAGGCGCAGGAAGGCCGGCTGTTCAAGCCTCTTGCGTGGACAAAGACTTTATCGATGGCTGCCGCATCGCTGCTTTCGCTGACGCTCGTACCGGTGATGATGCGGCTGTTCATCAGAAAAGGGATCAAGGCTGAGGCAGCCAATCCCGTGAACCGGTTTCTGGTCTGGGTTTACAGCCCGGTCATTTCTTTAGTTCTGCGGAATCGCTGGCCAACGATTTTCGCCGCAGTGGTCGTGCTGGCCGTGACGGTTTTCCCGTGGTCCAGACTCGGCAGCGAGTTCATGCCACCCCTGAATGAAGGGAGCATCATGGACATGCCCTCGCTATTTCCGGGTGTCGGCAGCGCACAGGCAAAGACGATTCTCCGGCAACGTGATGCAGCTCTTGCCAGGATTCCCGAAGTGCAGTCGGTGCTGGGAAAGATCGGACGTGCCGAAACCGCAACCGACATGGCGCCGATGTCGATGATCGAGACAATCGCGATTCTCAAGGACCGCAAGGAATGGCGGCCGGGAGTCACCTACGACTCCCTGGTGAAGGAAGCCAACGCGATGGTGCGCACGCCCGGCGTGGGCAACATGTGGTCGATGCCCATCAAGAATCGGCTG
>JBDTNA010000544.1:0-2160 GCA_039933985.1 Gemmatimonadales bacterium
TTGTCGAGCCACGCCTGATCAGGTGCGAAACCGTAAGTCTTCGTCCAATACTCGACCGGCGGCGCATCGAACGTCCACATCGTGCCGAACTGCGGTCGATATCCGGCCGGCTCGAGTTTTACCGAAGCAGGTGCCGGAGCAGTTGTTGTCGAAACTGAGGGGGTGCAGGCAGCAAAAGCAGTCACAACAGCAGCCAGCGACAGCAGGCACACTTTCGTCATTCGATTTTCTAGGGGGTGGGGAAGGCGGAGAGTTACGCCGCGCTCCCCGGAAGTTCAAGGATGCTCGGTACTCTTCACGCGGTAAAGCGCTCGAGAACCTGGCGCTCGAGTGATTCCTTCAGCGGCTCGAGCTCGATCTTCTCGAGCACATCAGCCGCGAAGGCATACGTAAGAAGGCGGCGGGCCTGACTGGTTCCGATTCCTCTGCTGCGCATGTAGAAAAGCGCAGTCTCATCCAGTCGTCCGACCGTTGCACCATGGGTGCACTTCACATCGTCAGCAAATATCTCGAGCTGCGGCTTCGTGTCGACTCGCGCCTGATCCGATAGAAGCAGGTTATTGTTGCTCTGCTTGCCGTCGGTCTTCTGCGCCTCGGGATGTACGTAAACCTTCCCGTTGAATACGCCGTGCGACGCTCCGTCGAGAATCCCCTTGTAGAGCTCATGACTCGGACAGTTCGGCGCGACATGCTCGATTCGCGTTTGATGGTCGACGTGCTGCGACCCATCGACCATGTAAAGCCCATTGAGGACCGCTTCGGCCGCATTGCCGGCCAGCGTTGTGTAGATGTTCGTGCGTGAAAGTCGCGCGCCGGTCGCAAATGAGAACGATTCGTAGCGACTGTCCTTCGCCTGGTGAGCCTGCGCCGTGCCGACGTGAAACGCGTTGCGGCTTTCCGACTGAAGCTTGTAGTGGCCGAGGCGGGCCCCATCAGCGACGTAGGCTTCGGTGACGGTGTTCGAGAAATAGACATCGCCGCCAACCGACACATAGCTCTCGATGATCGTGCACTGCGAAAGCTTTTCGGCGAACACGAGATTGCGCGTGTGGATCGCCGTATTCTCGGCGCTCGCGTCGGAGATAAAGAGAAGATGAACCGGCTTGTCTAACACAGTGCCGGCTTCGATACGAATCACCGCTCCGTCGCGCGCGAACGCAGTGTTGAGCGCCGTGAACGCGCCTGACTCGGGAGTGGCAAGCTTGCCGAAATGGCGCTCGATCAGACCGTGATCGTCGCCGATGGCGTCGGACAGATTCGAAACGGCAAGGCCCGCGGTCATTTCGGGAGGCGACTTCACAAGTCGTCCGTTCACGAACACGAACGTGTGCCAATCCTGCCCATGAGTGAACCGAGCGACAACTTCCGGCGATACTTCCCCGCCCGGCCTGGACGGACCGAAAGCTTTTTCCGCAATCGGCGCGACGTTCGTGAAGTGCCAGTCCTCGGTCTTCATCGTCGGAAAACCTTCCGACTCGAAACAGTCCATCGCAACCCGCCTCAAGGTGCGAAGCCATGACGGCTCGTGCGCCGAGTCGGCGCTCGCCGCGTCGAAGCTCTGTCTGTAATTCTCGATTGTTGTGGCAGGAGCATCCATCACTTCGGTCACGCAGCTGCTCCGGGAATCCAGTCGTAACCCTTTTCCTCGAGCTCCAGGGCCAGCTCTTTTCCGCCCGACTTCACGATGCGGCCGTTCGCCAGCACGTGGACGTAGTCTGGAACGATGTAGTTGAGCAAACGCTGATAGTGCGTGACGACGATTGTCGCGTTGTCGGGACGGCGAAGCGCATTCACTCCGTTCGCGACAATCTTGAGTGCGTCGATGTCGAGTCCTGAGTCGGTCTCATCGAGAATCGCGAGTCGCGGCTCCAGCACCGCCATCTGAAGAATCTCGTTGCGCTTCTTCTCGCCACCAGAGAAGCCAGTGTTCACCGAGCGATTCATCATCGACTCGTCCATCTCCACGATCTTGGTCTTCTCTTCCATCAGGTCGAGGAACTCGAGCGGATCCAGCTCGGTCATTCCCTTCGCCTTGCGGATTTCGTTATACGCGGAGCGGAGGAAATACGCGTTCGTGACGCCCGGGATTTCGATCGGGTACTGAAACGCGAGAAAGATTCCTTCCTGCGCGCGCACCTCGGGATCGATCTCGAGAAGATT
>JBDTNA010000545.1:0-2137 GCA_039933985.1 Gemmatimonadales bacterium
GCCGCTGGCGAGATGGTTCGCCACGGCGCTGTCGATTTCTCCCTGTGTCATTTCACCGATCGGAAGCGCGGGCTTGCTTACTATCGGAAGGGCTTTTACTTCGGGAGGGAAGTCGCACTCATGCGATCGACCGACAAGGTCGGCACCCGCGCCAATGGTATAGGCGATCTCGGTCGCTGACGGCAGAAAAGAAACGATACGCGGCATCGAAGAAAGGTATCCACTCGACATGGAAGCGAAAATGCGGTCTGGACGTTCGTGACCAACCCTAAAGGCGTGCTGCTGAGTTGGAGTGGCGGAAAAGACAGCAGCCTGGCGTTGTCCGCTCTCCGTGGAGATCCGCGTTACGAGGTTGTCGGACTCCTCACGACGGTGACCGCCGATTACGATCGCATCAGCATCCATGGAGTTAGGCGCGGACTGCTCGAGGAGCAGGCGAGGCTGGCTGAGCTTCCCCTGTGGGAAGCATCGATCGTTGCCGGCTCATCGAATGCGGAATACGAAGCGGCGTTTCTTGGATCTCTCGCCCAGGTTCGCGATGCAAATCCGGATGTGACCCACATCGCGTTCGGAGATCTCTTTCTCGCCGACGTACGCGGATACAGGGAGTCCCTTATTGGGAATACGGACTTCGAGCCTCTTTTTCCTCTCTGGATGATCGACACGACAGAGCTTGCCTGCCGGTTCATCGCGGAAGGATACGAGGCGCGCCTGGTATGTGTGGATACCGAGCAGCTCGACGCTCGATTCGCGGGGCGCAAGTTTGATCGAGCCCTTCTCGATGAGCTGCCCGAACATGTGGACCCGTGCGGCGAGCGCGGAGAATTCCATACCTTTGTGTCGAGCGGGCCGTGCTTCGTCGGCCGAGTCGAGCATTCCGTTGGCGAGACGATTCTCCGGGACAACAGGTTCGCTTACACAGACCTGCTTCCGCTAGCTCGGCGTCACTATCAAGTAAAGGCAACAGTCAACATGCGAACAATTCCTGATACGAATTCAGAAGCGGTTCGGAGCAGCGGCGTGGATTCAAAACGCGACGCTCCGATCGCGATCGACGCCGAAGAATTCCGAAAGCTGGGCCACGAGCTGGTCGATTCGCTGGCGGAGCTGTTCGATGGCATGCGCGATCGCCCAGTCGCGGCAGGAACGACTCCATCAGCGATCAGGCAGCAGCTTGGAACCGGCGGCATCCCCGAGAAAGGTGAGGATCCGGGGATAATTCTCGCAAAGGCTGCCGACATTCTCTTTCAGAATTCGACTTTCAACGGTCATCCGAAATTCTTCGGATACATCACCGCACCGCCGGCGCCAATCGGGGTTCTCGGCGAGCTTCTCGCGGCGGGAGTGAATGCCAACGTCGGGGCATGGTCCCTGTCCCCAGTCGCTACGGAGATCGAGCGCCAAACTGTGAGCTGGATTGCTGAGTTCATCGGCTTTCCAACCGACTGTGGCGGCATTTTCGTCAGCGGCGGCAACATGGCGAACATGGTTTGCATGCTCGTCGCGCGATCGGCGAAGCTGTCTGAATTGTCTGAAGTCGGCGGCGTTGAGTTGAATGGAAAGTTTCGCATATATGCATCGATCGAAACGCATACGTGGATCGAGAAGGCCGTGGACATCATGGGACTCGGTGGTGTGGCATACCGGAAAATCCCCGCCGATGAAAAACGTCGGATCCGCATGGATGCACTGCGGAATGCCGTCGCCGAGGACAAGAGGGCCGGACTGATTCCGCTTGCGATCATCGGAACGGCTGGCACGGTGAGCACCGGCGATGTCGATCCGCTTCGCGAATTACAGGCATTGTGCGATGAGGAAGGCATCTGGTTCCACGTGGACGGGGCGTACGGAGCGCCGGCCGCCGCGCTGCCGGACGCGAGTGAGGATCTGAAGGCGCTCTCCGGCGCAAATTCTGTCGCAGTCGATCCGCACAAATGGCTCTACGCCCCGATCGAGGCAGGTTGCTCACTTATTCGCGATCAGTCGCTGCTGAGGCAGGCGTTCGCGCACCATCCGCCGTACTACCATTTCGGCGAGGCAGAGGGCGAGCCTGTGTTCAACTTCCACGAGTTCGGCCCGCAGAATACGCGCGGATTCCGTGCGCTCAAGGTCTGGCTCGCGCTCCGTCACGTCGGCC
>JBDTNA010000546.1:0-2129 GCA_039933985.1 Gemmatimonadales bacterium
TCTCCGCCGTGATTGTCGCGAACGATACGCCGCGCCAGCGGCAATCCGATTCCCCAGCCGTGATCCTTGGTGCTGAAGCCGGGCTCGAAGATTCTGCTTCCGAGCTCCTTGGGTACGCCGGGTCCATCGTCCCGCACTCGGACGCGAACCCGACCCTCGGGGAGCGCCGTGGCCGACATCTCCACCTGCCCGTCACGACCGGCGAGCGCGTCGATCGCATTCTTGGCGAGCGACTCGATCGCCCATTCCAGGAGGACAGGGTCACCGCTGACGATGAGTGGACCGTCCCCACGGGTCGAAACGACCGTCACTCGCTGAGCAAGCGTCGGGACACGGGCGCGGAAATACTTCGCGACCCGCTCAACGAGGTCGCCGAGATCGACATTCTGTTTCTTCGGTGGACGCCCGATTCGCTCGAAACGGTTCGCAACGCGCTTGAGTCGCTCGAGATCACCGTCCATGTGCGCGAGAGCGCTTTCGGTCATCTCGTCGCCGCCAGCTTCGCGAAGAAGCTCGATCCATCCGCTCATGCTCGAGATGGGCGTGCCAAGCTGATGCGCGGATTCACGGGCCATTCCCGCCCATATCTGTTCGCGATCGGCTCGGCCGCGTGTTCTCAACGCGTACGCACCCGCAAGAAGAAACATTCCGATGAGCACCGCCTGCAGCAGCGGAATGATTCGGAGGCCGCGGACAAGCGGCGTGTTGCCGAAGTGAACGGTTCCCGCGTAGCCCTCCGAGATAGGCTTGTTCTGCCTGTCCAGATCGCGCACGAAACTGTGGATCTCGCGCGAATCGAGCGCGAGCGGACGAGGAAGATTCGCCGTGTCGGTGGGATTCCCCCTCGCATCGGTAATTATGAGAGGAACTCCCGATTCGCGAATGTGTCGTGAAAGATCGAGAAGCGCCGTGGTAGCCGCATCCGCGCTTGGATCGTTCAAGCCATCGTACACGCGTGCGTACATGAGCCCGACGCGCGATGCCTCACGCCGCAGCTCGCGAACGACTCCCTGCGTATAGATGACATACCACACGAGAAGCGCAGCGACGGCGACCGTCGTCATTGTAACCGGAGCGAGCCGGCGCACGGATCAGCCCAGCTGGTCGGTGCCCAGATACGGTCTCAGAACCTCCGGAACCTCAATGGTTCCGTCCGCATTCTGGTAGTGCTCCAGCAGCGCAGCGATCACGCGGGGAAAAGCCAGCCCCGATCCATTCAGCGTGTGCACGAAACGCGGCTTCCCGCCCTCGGCGGGCCGATACCGGATGTTCGCGCGGCGTGCCTGAAAATCAGTGAACACGCTGCAGGACGAAACTTCGAGCCATGTTCCGGCACCCGGCGCGAACACCTCGAGGTCGTAAGTCTTCGCGCTCGCGAATCCAGTGTCGCCCGCCGAGAGAAGCACAACTCGATACGGCAATCCGAGCAGCTGAAGAACCTTCTCGGCGTGACCGGTCAACAGCTCGAGATCGTCAAGCGACGTCTCGGGAGTCGCATAACGGACGAGCTCGACTTTGTCGAACTCGTGAACGCGAATGAGGCCGCGCGTGTCCTTGCCATGCGCGCCTGCTTCCCGGCGAAAACACGCACTATATCCGGTCATCGCCTTGGGCAGATCGCCCGCCTGAAGGATTTCTCCGGCGTAGAGATTGGTGATCGGCACCTCGGCGGTGGGAATGAGGAACATCTCCTCATCCCGAATCGCATACATGTCGTCCTCGAACTTCGGCAGCTGGCCAGTGCCAATCATCGACGCGCGATTCACGACCACCGGAATCCACGCTTCGTCGTAACCGTGCTCGCTCGTGTGCAGGTCGAGCATGAAGTTCATGAGACTTCGGACGAGCCGGGCGCCTTTCCCGCGAAACACGATGAAGCCCGAGCCGCTCAACTTCGCGCCGCGCTCGAAGTCAATGAGACCAAGATCGACTCCAAGGTCCCAATGCGGCTTGAGGTCAGCAGTCGCCCGCGGCGTTCCCCACGACCTGACGATCGCGTTGTTCTCTTCCCCACCTTCTGGAACATCGGGAAGTGGAACGTTGGGAATCTCGAGCATCGCCTTCTCGAGGTCCTTCTCAATGGCCGCAAGCTCGCTCTCGAGCTTCGCGATCTCTTCGCCAAGGGCTCT
>JBDTNA010000547.1:0-2125 GCA_039933985.1 Gemmatimonadales bacterium
CAAGTTGCTCTATGCTTACTGTGAAGCGACGGTCCCGAAGCTCACTGTGATCACCAGAAAGGCTTACGGCGGCGCGTACGACGTCATGAGCTCGAAGCACATCCGGGGCGACTTCAACGTCGCGTGGCCTACGGCCGAAATTGCCGTTATGGGACCGAAGGGCGCCGTTGAGATTCTGTTTCGAAAAGAGATCGCCGAAAGCGACGATCCTGTTAAAGCGACGGACGAGAGAATCGAAGAGTACCGCGCAAAATTCGCGCATCCGTATATCGCAGCGGGGCGGGGCTACCTCGATGACATCATCGATCCCCGCGACACGCGGCCCCGGCTCATCGAGGCGCTCGATTCGCTGAAGGGAAAACGCGACAGGAATCCACCGAAGAAGCACGGCAATATCCCGCTCTAGCCGTGTTCGATGCGGGCGCGATTAACGCGCCCGCACCCGTTCTCATCTATTTCTTTTGCGCGACCTTGATCGACTTACGTGCCCGCGCGCGGGCGTTCGTCGCACCGAAATCGGCGAGAACGAGCGTCCGGCTGTCGAGAATCTGCTGCTGCATCTTCGCGGCGTCTTCTGTTCGTCCGAGAGCAGCGTAGGCTTCGGCGAGGCGACCCGCGACGACCATGTCCGTTTGATCGGCGGACGCCAGAAGTGCCACCGCGTCGGCAGGCTTGCCTTGAGCAGTGGCGAGATATGCTTCAGCCGCCATGACTCGCTGCTTGAATCCGAGCTCCGGCGCAGCCTTCGCGGCGGCGAGTGCAGCATTAGCCGGCTCCCAGTGCTTCAACATCGCATGCGTCATGGTCGTGAAGTAACTGATCTGAGCGTCGGGATCGGTGTAGTTCATGGATCGCGCCATATCCAGATACGCGTGGGCAGCTTTGCCATCTCCCATGTTCGCTGATGATGCTGCCAGCTGACCGTACATGACGGCTGCAATCCGATTGTTCCCCGCGGCCTTCGCCTCATTCGCGACCACGGTCAACTGCGCCTGCATGGCTTTTGTATCTCCCGCAAGCGCGAACAGGCCCGCGATATCACGCATGTAGAAAAGCTTGAGGCCGGGTTGGCTGGCGCCCGATATAGCCTGGTTCGCGTACACTCTCGCCTTGTCGTAGTGTCCCTGGAGCGCTTCGACTTCGGCCATTCCGCGGTATCCCTCGACGAACGCCGGATCGAGCTTGACCGCGTCGCCGTAGTGTTTCAACGCTTCGGCATAATTTCCATCCCACTGCAACAGCTCCGCATACGTATCGTGCGAGTTGGGATTGTCGGGGAGCAGCTTGACCTGCATGCGCGCGGCATCGAGTCCTGCAGGGTGATCGTTCGCCGCCCACGCTGCGTACGCGAGCCCGTTGTAGATCGACGCGTAATCCGGAAATCTTGCGGCAAATCCCTTCAATGCCGTGAGCTGTGCTTTCGGATCGGCTGGCGGATCTGAATAAAATGCCAGCGTTGCGATCGTTGGGTCCGTCGGAATCAGCTCGCTTGCGGCGCGAAGCAGTATCGCCGCGGGGCGCGTCCCGACCACTACCGCTTCTCGAAAGGCGAGAGTAAGGAGGAGCTCCGCGGTGCTCGCCTTTGCTGCGTCAACGACTGCGCGATTGACGTCATCCGTGGATTCCTTGGTGTCGTTAGCCGCGCCACTGTAGCGGTACATGACTCGAGCGAGACCGAAGCTCGGGTCAGCGTCACTTGCCATCTTGAAGTGCTTGAGAGCTTCTGACTGATTGTTGAGGTCCGAGGCGAGCCAACCCTGACGGAAATGCGCGATTGCTTCGGGGCTCGCGGTGAGCGTGAGTTCCTTCGCTTGTGCGAGCGTGCGTTCACAGGGCAGTACAGCTAAAACGGTAAAGACTGCTGCTGCGACGAGGTGGGGGCGGCGCATGATGAGTCCTCCATACCGGGCGAGCCCGGAAAATTAGGAACTCGGGTCAGCCAGCGTTTGCTGGATGACGGGAGAAGCAGAACGTTGATATATGGCCATTGAGGAATATCTGCAACCGTCGCCACTCTGCACATCTTGTTAAAATCGTCTCGTTCAGGTTCCCGCGAGCCTAGATTTCCGGCGTGATTTCAAAAGTTCTGATCGCAAATCGGGGCGAAATTGCCATTCGAATCATT
>JBDTNA010000548.1:0-2119 GCA_039933985.1 Gemmatimonadales bacterium
GCTGACGATCAATCGCGATCTCCAGGAGATCTGCGAGCGCGCACTGGCAAGAGCTACCGACAGTCTCGAGGCGAGTGGCGGCGATATCGTCGTGATGAATCCCAACAACGGCGAGATTCTCGCGATGGCGAGCCGCCGGAACGGTGAGAAGGTTCTTTCGAACACCGCTGTCACCGAGCCGTTCGAGCCGGGATCGACTCTCAAGCCGTTCATTGCGGCGGCGCTGCTCGAGAGAAAGCGGGCCCGCACGGACGAAATGATCGATACCCACGGCGGCGAGTGGGAAGTCAACGGTCGAAAGATTACCGACCTTCATCGCGCGAAATCATTGTCGCTTGCCGATGTCATCCGTTACTCGAGCAACATCGGCATTGTCCAGTTCGGCGCGAGACTCACGCCGCGCGAAGAGTATGAGACGCTGCGCGACATCGGCCTGGGAACTCCGACAGGCATACCGCTGCCGGGCGAATCCGAGGGAATTCTCCGACACCCGCGAAAATGGAGCAAGGTTTCCGCGGCGTCGATGGTGATGGGCTACGAGGTGAGCGTCACTCCGCTTCAGCTTGTAGCGGCATATGCATCGCTGGCGAATGGAGGCGAGCTGCTGCAGCCGCACATCATTCGCGAGATTCGCGATGCGGACGGGGCTCTTCTCTTCAAGGCGAAGAAGCGCGTGCTGAGAAGAATATTCAGTGAGGATATCGCTAACGAAGTGCGCGACCTGCTGAAGAGCGTCGTCGACAGCGGCACCGCGGTAAAGGCTGATCTGGCAACGTTCCAGATGGCGGGAAAGAGTGGCACCGCACGCAGAACGGAGAAGGGAAAAGGGTACGTGGAAGGAAACTACACTGCGTCATTCGTCGGATTGTTTCCCGCGAACAGACCGCAGTATGTCGTCCTGGTTAAGCTCGATTCTCCTCGGCGCGCCTACTTCGGTGGAGAGATTGCCGCGCCCGTTTCCGCGGTTGTGCTTCGCGCTGCGCTCGCGGCACGCGACGCGGCTTTGGATCGTGGCGATCTGGCGGCAGTCGAGCGGCAAGTCGCACTGCCGTCTGCAGAAAGTGGTGGAACTTCGAAGTCGAAGCCCAACCTTCCCGCTCCGGCTGACACTGTCGCTGAGTCTGCCGCATCCTTCGACAGCCGTGTAGCCGCTGCCCAGCCGCTGCCCGATCCCGAGCGCACACTTCAACCAGGGTCGGTTTTCGCCTTGCCGCACAAACCGGCTCGTGTTGTCGAGGACCGCTCGTTGCGCGCTGTCCCGGATGTCCATGGATTGGCCACGAGAATCGCGGTTCGCGCTTTGCATGCTGCGGGGTTCCGAGTGATTCTCGCTTCATCGCAGGGCGTACCCACCGTTCCCGCGGCTGGTACGCTTCTGCCGGCGGGAAGTGTCGTCAAACTTCAGCATATTCCCTGATGCGTTTTGAGCTCGGCCGAATAGTCGATGCACTGGAAAAGGCGGGTCTCGTCGTGGAGGTACGCGGGGAGCTTCCTGACGCCGTCGAGGGAGTCTCCGACGACAGCAGGCACGTTCTGCCTGGATCTCTTTTCATCGCGATTCGAGGCTCAGCCAGCGACGGACACGACTATCTCGACCGTGCGAAAGAGCTCGGCGCTTCGGCGGCAATGGTTGAGGATGCCTCGCGGACGCAGCTGCCCTCGATCGTCGTGCGTGAAGGGCGAAAGGCCGCTGCCGTTGCTGCGGGGGCCGCGTACGGAGAGCCTTCGAAGAGTCTCCGCATGATTGGAATCACCGGAACCAACGGGAAGAGCACGACTGCCGGCATTCTCAGGCATCTGCTCGATTCCCCTGGCTCGCGCGCAGCTTCGATCGGCACGCTCGGCGTTCTTCTCGGTACTGAAGCTGAGGTTGTGCCGGGTGGTGCGGACCTCACGACGCCCGGACCGGTCGAGCTTCAGCGGGTTCTGCGCGATCTTGTCGATCGAGGAGCGACGACGGTTGCAATGGAGGTGTCGTCGCACAGTCTCGATCAACGGCGCATCGATGGACTGGAATTCGACGGGGCTGTGTTCACGAATTTCACGCGCGATCATCTCGATTATCATCTCACCATGGAAGCGTACTTCACGGCGAAGGCAGCGTTGATTGGTTACGTGA
>JBDTNA010000549.1:0-2111 GCA_039933985.1 Gemmatimonadales bacterium
ATCACGAGGTGGAAACGATCGAGATCGTTCAGCACCGTCATGTCGAACGGCGTGGTAGTCGTTCCCTCTTCCTTGTATCCACGCACATGGAGATTCGCGTGGTTCGCTCGGCGATACGTTAGCCGGTGAATCAACCACGGGTAACCGTGGAAGGCGAAGATGATCGGCCTATCGGCGGTGAAAAGAGCATCGAAATCCTTGTCGGACAATCCGTGTGGATGCTCGCTCTCAGGTTGCAGGGTCATCAAGTCAACGACGTTGACCACTCGAATCTTCAGGTTCGGAAGATGCTGGCGTAGCAGGTCCACCGCGGCGAGCGTTTCAAGCGTCGGGACATCTCCGGCACATGTCATCACGACGTCTGGCTGTCCTCCTTCATCGTTGCTCGCCCAGTCCCATGCGCCGATGCCGGTGGTTGTATGAGCGATCGCCGCATCCATGTCGAGATACTGCAGCGCGGGCTGCTTGCCCGCGATGATGACATTGACGTAGTTCCTGCTCCGCAGACAATGATCCGTCACCGACAGCAGCGTGTTGGCATCGGGGGGAAGATAGACGCGAACTACTTCTGCCTTTTTATTGATGACGTGATCGATGAACCCGGGATCCTGGTGGCTGAAGCCATTGTGGTCCTGCCGCCATACATGCGACGTGAGCAGATAGTTGAGCGAAGCGATCGGGCGGCGCCACGGTATGTGCCCTGTTGTCTTGATCCATTTTGCATGCTGATTGAACATCGAATCGATGATGTGGATGAACGCTTCGTAACAGCTGAAAAATCCATGGCGGCCTGTGAGCAGGTAGCCTTCGAGCCAGCCCTGACAAAGATGTTCGCTCAGGACTTCCATCACCCGTCCATCAGCCGAAACATGATCATCGGTTGGCAGTGTCGATCCGGTGAAGACCCGATTCGTTACCTCAAAGAGCGCATTCAGCCGGTTCGAAGCAGTTTCGTCGGGCCCCATCACGCGAAAGTTCCGGTTGTCGGAGCTCTTGCTCATCACGTCTCGCAGGAAAAATCCAAGCACCCTAGTCGCTTCCTCTTCAACCGTGCCCGGCTTGCCAACATCAACGGCGTAATCGCGAAAATCCGGCAGATCGAGGTCTTTCAGTAGTAACCCACCGTTGGCATGCGGGTTTGCCCCCATCCGGCGTTCACCCTTCGGAGCCAACTCTGCCAGCTCGGGTAGCAGACGTCCACTCTTATCGAAGAGTTCTTCGGGCTTGTAGCTCCTCATCCACTCTTCGAGCATCTTCAGATGCTCTGGTTTGGTTGCCAGCTCCGCCAGCGGCACCTGATGTGACCGGAATGAATTCTCAGCCGGTAAGCCGTCCACGAATTTCGGGCCGGTCCATCCTTTCGGCGAGCGGAGAACGATCATCGGCCACTGCGGCCGCTCTCTGAACCCGTGCTCGCGCGCATCGCGCTGAATCGCTTGAATCTCGGCCAGCGCGACATCCAGTGCTCCAGCCATAAGCTGGTGCATTGTTTCTGGATCGTCCCCCGAGACGAAATGCGGCTGGTGACCATAGCCGACCAACAGGCTCGCAAGTTCTTCATCGCCTAGCCGGGCTAACACTGTCGGGTTCGCGATCTTGTATCCGTTCAAATGCAGGATCGGAAGCACCGCACCGTCATGAACGGGGTTCAGGAATTTGTTTGAGTGCCAACTCGCTGCAAGCGGGCCTGTTTCCGCTTCACCGTCGCCAATGACACAAGCCGCCAGCAATCCGGGATTGTCGAAGACAGCGCCGTACGCGTGCATGAGCGAGTAACCCAGCTCGCCGCCTTCATTGATGGAACCGGGAGTCTCGGCCGACGCGTGGCTGGGGATACCGCCAGGAAACGAGAACTGAGTGAACAATTTTTTCAGTCCATCGGCATC
Organism: Gemmatimonadales bacterium; assembly: GCA_039933985.1. GTDB lineage: Bacteria > Gemmatimonadota > Gemmatimonadetes > Gemmatimonadales > Gemmatimonadaceae > UBA4720. The sequence continues at coordinate 1,887 of JBDTNA010000549.1, forward strand.
CTGCGAGATGTCGGGATAAAACTCGCTGTACGTGCCTTCGAGATAAGTGTTGGCAACCATACCCGGTCCGCCGTGACCGGGTCCGCAGACGTAAATCACGTTCAGGTCATTGGTGCTTATCAACCGGTTGAGATGGACATAGATGAAATTCAGCCCAGGTGTCGTTCCCCAGTGACCGAGCAGTCTGCGCTTGACGTGCTCGATCTTCAGCGGCTCGCGCAGCAG
>JBDTNA010000550.1:0-2102 GCA_039933985.1 Gemmatimonadales bacterium
ACAGAAATTTCTTATGTGATCGAGGTTCAATGCAGTTCCGGCAAGGTTAGCCCCGGCAGAATCGCGGGGTAGCCCTCAAATATAGTGGGCGCGATGGTTTTTACTGCTTAAACCCATTCCGTTTTGAGCGGCGCGTGGTGAGCTACCGGTCCAACAGTTTTGAGTTTCCCGTTTAGAACGGTACGACCCGTACCGGGATGACTGGTCACCCACGACTCGCCACGCAGGACTGGACGGGTTTATCCAAATCAAAACGCCCCGGCAGAATTGCCGGGGCGTTTCAGTATCACGGTTCATTGCTGTTGATCTTTGTCTTTCGCTCGTGCAGGCTCGCTTCGCTGCACTGGCGGCGGAGGCGCCTGACGCGGCGGTTCCGCCCTCGGCGGATCAGCCCTTGGCGGCGGTGCGGCCTGCATCACCCGTGGCTCGATCCGCTGCGGCTCCGCGCGCATCACTGGCTCCCTTCTCTGAACCGGCTCACCGACGCCGGGTTCGCGGTACACTCGCGGCTCAGCCCTTGGCTCGGCCCGGCGCTGCTGAATGTATTGCGGCTCACTTCGACGGGGCTGCGCATACACGTCGCCGGAGGTCTTCACTTCCGTCCGAGGCGCAATATCACGAAGCATTCGCTCGCGCTTTGCAGCCGCCGCGGCTTCTCCAGAAATCTTCGCCGGGAATCGTCCTTCAGTTCGCTGCGGCAGCCCGTATTCCGGAGACGTCGGGACCATCGGGTCCCGCACGAGTGGCTTGATCGACGGCTCTCTCGGCGACTGCGGAGCATTCGGGATCGGCGTACGAGGGCCGGCCAGGATAATTGGTCCATAGTAGACCCCGCCGTAGTAGCCGTTGCTATAGGTGCCGCAGTACAGGTCGTACCGGTACCCGAACGCCGAAAGGCATCGGTCGTAATAGTCATCGAAGGAGCTGTAGTTGTAGCGCGTCGCGTAGCGGCTCCTCACGTTTCGCGAATCAACCTCGTATGCCACGTAGTCGAGCGTGTAATCGGTGCTTTCGCCGAGTGTCCGGTCGACGAAGGTGCGGACGATCTCGAACGGATCGCCGTAGCGTCCGCTGGTTGCCAGACGCGCCACGTTCCAATCGTCGCCGCTCGAGTAATAGCGGTAGTCGAATCTCTTGTACGATGCGATGGCGAAGACAAATCCAGTGCCTCCCGACTCATACGCGAAGTATGTCGGCGACCCGGCATAGGAGAGCCGTGTTTCGACCGTCTGACCTTCGCGATACTGCTGCTGTACGGAGGGGCGCGCGGGATACATGACGCGCAGCTCGCCATCTGTCGTCACCCGGATGATCGTGATGTACGCGCCCGGCTCGCTCGCGAAGTTGGCCCGAATGCGCTGTCCATACTCGTAGGCCATCCTGTCGATCCATACATCGACAGCGGGAGGATCCTGGCTTCGATCTGTCGGCGTGAACACGCGCGGCCGAACTGTCTGTGCTGAAGAATCGGCCGAACCTGTTGCGATGAGCGCGGCGACTGCGACGACGAGTTTGATCGATTTCATTTCGGGCCTCCGGGCCCCCCGGAGTTGGCTACCCCGGGAGATACAAGTACGATAGCTTGCGCGCAGTGTCACTGCCAGCACTTCTGGAAGCACTTCAGGCGGTGCCCGAATTCGGGCGACTGACCGCAGCTCTTCCGCCTCTCAACTCACGGCTACACGCATCAGGTCTGCCGGGTTCCAGCGACGCAGTCGTCGTCGCAGCCATGGCGCACGCCAGTCAGCGCCGATTTTTCGTTGTAATCGCCGAAAGTGTGGCCGGAGCTGAGCGCTGGCTCGCTGATCTTGAATCGCTCGGCGACACTGGATTCGTCGCGTTTTATCCGCCGCGCGAGGGATTCGGAGAAGCTGAACCCCACGCTGAAGTCGCAGGCGAGCGCGTGGAGACTCTCGAGCGAATCGGACGCGGTGAGATCAAGGTTCTCCTCACAACCGCGAGAGCAATCCTCGAGAAAACGCAGCTTCCGCGCGCTCTCGCGAACACGCGACTCGAGCTTCGCAAAGGCGATACGCATCGACCCGAAGCTCTTGCGGCGCACCTCGAATCCATCGGGTTCGAGCGCGTGCAGATGGTGGCGC
>JBDTNA010000551.1:0-2094 GCA_039933985.1 Gemmatimonadales bacterium
TGTACATGGCCATCATGGACTCGAGCTCGTCGGCCGAGTAGTCGTCTTCGTCGTACAGTTCGGGACGGAGGTTGGCAAGCGGACGCAGCTGCGCTTTCTGCAGGTCGCGCTTCTCGCGCGGGGTCAGCGTCGTGCCGGTTGGGGTGGTTTCGGTGTCCAGGTCTGACATTCTACTGGGAAAAGGGTTGATTTGGAGCCTTATGGGGCAGCCTGCAAGTATATCCATTGCAACAGGCTAGAACAAGTCAGACGACCTTCAAATTGGCATGATCATCGACACCACATCGGCTACCCTTGACCCGGTCGTCAATTGCGACGTCTGCATCGTCGGCGCGGGTGCCGCCGGAATCACGATCGCTCGGGAGCTGATCGGTGGTCATCTTACCGTCGCCCTGTTCGAAAGCGGCGGCCTCATGCCCGACCGTCGGACCCAGGCACTCAATCGGGGCAGCTACAACAATCCCTACGACCACGCTCTAGAAGATTCCCAGTCGCGATCCTTTGGCGGAACCACCAACCTGTGGAGCGGCTGGTGCCGACCTCTGGATGAAAGCGACTTTACTCGCAGGGACTGGATTCCGCACAGTGGCTGGCCACTCTCGATCGAAACCCTGCAGCCGTGGTACAACAAGGCGCGACGGGTTTGCGAGCTCGATGACGAAAACCCTGCCACCCTCGCCGACCGCGGTCCCTGGCCATTCGACCAGCGCAGGCTCAGCACACGCAGGTTCGACTTGAGCCCTCCAACACGCTTCGGACAGAAGTTTCGCGCGGAGCTCGCCAGCTCTCCCAACGTGCGCGTGTGCCTCAACGCCAACGCGGTCGCATTCGGGACCGATGAATCGACACGTCGCATCGAGAGCATCGAATTCAAGACGCTCTCCGGGAAATCGATCCTCGCGACAGCAAGAGTCTTCATACTCGCAGCTGGAGGAATCGAGAATCCGCGACTTCTCCTCTCGTCCGGAGCAACAAGACGCTGCGCCCTCGGAAACGAAAACGATCTCGTCGGCCGCTTCTACATGAATCACCTGGCGTTCTTTTCCGCCGAGTTCAGGGAATCAGACACATGTCCATCCGTTGCTTTCTATACAACTCCGTTTGACGGAAGGCCGGCAACCGCAGGACGCCACAGCGGCGCGGCCTCGCACCCCGAAAGCGTGATGCGCGAGAGGAAGCTGCTCGGCGCCGTGCTTCGGTTCGTGCATCGACCGAGTTACGCCGCTGAGCCCGCTTTTTATTCGAGCGCCGTTGCGTCTGCCCGCATCATGGCAACTTCACTCCTGAATGCGAGAGTCCCGGGGCGCGCACTCATGCACGCATCTCGATCGATGAAGGGTGGTGTCCGTGTTACGCGATTTGCGGTCCGAGTCCTCGCCCACTCGGTCAAGCCGAAATCAAAGCTGCTCGTTCGATGCATCGCCGAGTCGGCACCCGATCCCGACAATCGCGTAACACTTTCGTCCAGGCCCGATGCGCTCGGTCAACCGACAGCGAATGTGAGATGGGAAATAGGCGAAGCCGAGCGAAAAAGCGTCAGGGTGCTTCACACGGCCTTTGCAACCGAAATTTCCCGATTGGGATTCGGGAAAGTTTCTCCGATCCATCCTGATTTCCTGCCGAACTCACTCACCGGGGCAAGTCACCACATCGGCACAACTCGGATGCACGACTCGCCGCGCCACGGCGTCGTCGATCGCGACTGTCGCGTACATGATATCGCAAATCTTTTCATCTCCGGGAGCTCGGTATTCGCGACTTCCGGCTACGCGAACCCGACGCTCACGATCATCGCGCTGTCTCTCAGGTTGGCAGAGCGAATCAAGTCAATTCTGCGGTGACGCGCCCGGCCCCTCAGCCGCGCTCGATCATCCTACCGCGCGTTCACCAGTCGATCCGGCAACTCGCGGCACTTGAGCGGCGAACTGCGGCAGCCTTCAGCCGCCGCAGTTCGCAGTCAGGAACCAGCCCGGGTCGTGCCTCGCTATTTCCAGAACGACGGATTTGCCGCTTTCCATTCCTTCGACACGTAGCTCATTTTCGGGCTGAACTCGAAAAGCTGGGACGTGTAGGTCGCCACGCCGTCGCTCACCA
>JBDTNA010000552.1:0-2093 GCA_039933985.1 Gemmatimonadales bacterium
GGGCCAATCGTCGCTTGCGGTTTGTCGAAGCCGGCACGATAGGCGCCAAGTCCCAGAACCGCGACCCATATCGGCGAATACTTTCGCACTTTCCTGATCAACGCGCGTCGGCCGGCTCGATACTCTTCATCGCGGAGCTCCGTCGCCGTCGGCGTTGTACGGCGTACCAGGTTGGTAATTCCATACCCGGCCTCGAGCAGCTCGTGGTTCTCCCACGGGGCAAGAAGGCGATCCGTAAAGCCCGCCCTGTGAAGCGCCGGCCAGAAGCGATTGCCGGGTCGCCCGAAGTGCAATCCGGTCGCGCCTGTGTAGAGTCCCGGGTTGATGCCGACGAACAGGATTCGGAGATTGGGTCCGATCAAGTCCGGAATGCTTTTCCCGTAAGCGTTCTTCAGCTCTTCCTGAGTCGGCTTCCGAAACTCTTTTTTCCCTGAAACACGGCGATTGCTAGTCATTCCAAGATTGGTTACCCGCGCCTCCGCGCCTTGGTCAGCGCGCGGTCGAGAGCATTTGCGAAGGCCTGCTTCTCGCGCTGGCCGTATGCACCATGTCCCCCGGTCTCGACTCCGGTGCTTCTCAGACCGTCCATGAAGTTTCTGACTGACAATCGCTCGCCGATGCTCTCCTCGGTGTACTCATCGCCGCGCGGATCGATGACGACTACCTGTTTCGGGACGAGAAGCGCGGCGAGCGGGATGTCAGCCGTTATCGCAACGTCGCCGGCTTCCGCATGCTCTGCGATGTAGAGGTCGGCGACATCCGGTCCGCCGTCAACGCGCACGGCGGACAGATTCGCGTAGCCGACGGGGAGCTGAATCCGCTGATTGGCGACAAGGACCGTATCGAGGCTCAGCCGATCGGAAGCGCGATAACAGATTTCCTTTACTTCGCGTGGAGCTGCGTCGGCATCAATCCAGAGTTTCATCTTACAAGAACCTAGCAACTCAGGTCTTGCATATCTAACTACATACTGTAGTTTGATTCTCATGACCGACCTACAGCTGAAAGTCTTGAGAATCCTGTGGGACAGGGGAGAGCGGAGCGCGTCCGATGTTCAGGCCGCGCTTCGCCCGGCACACGATCTCGCCGCGACAACGGTTTCGACGCTTCTCGCCCGGATGGCAAAGCGCGGCGACATCTCGATGCGCCGGTCGGGACGTCAGTTCTTCTACTCTGCGCGAATTGCAGAGTCGGATATCAGCGCACGAAAGCTGACCGAGGTTGCCGATCTGCTTTTCGCGGGCAGCGCCGCTGCGGCGATCTCGCATCTATTGGACTCGACGTCGCTCGACGCCGAAGAATTGAAGGGTTTGCAAAAACAAATAGCGGAGAAAGAAGCCGCCGCGAAGGGAAGGGTCCGCAAATGAGCTGGATGATCACCTACGCCGTCAGCAGCACGATGATCGCGCTGCTCGTCATTGCGACCGAAAAGCGCTTTCGCCCCGAATGGCGTGAAGCGCTGCTGTGGCTTGCTGTCTTCGCACCGCTGTTGATCGCTTCAGCCACATTTATCGCGCGTGCGCCGGCCAACGTTTCGGCATTCGCGACGGTTGCACCAACCATCTCGATCATCGCGCCCGACATCCACGTAACTCCGCGCGCAACGCTCGATATCGGATTCATTGCGGTTGTCATCTGGATCGCTGTCGCTCTCGTGATTCTTGCGCGCGATCTGATCCTGCATCGCCGACTCATCGCGGCGATCGATCGGAGGCCAGCCACCCATTGCGGTCTTGCGGCGGTGGCGTCACAGCTGCGAATTCGTCGGCCCATCAAGCTCACCAGGTCAGAATCGCTTCCTGTTCCCATTGCGATTGGATCTCGTGAGATATGCCTGCCAGCGTCACTGCTGGAGTCAGCGGCAAGGGATGAGCTCGAGCCGATCTTCGCTCACGAGCTGGCCCACCTGCGTCGTCGCGACCCGCAGATACAACAGGCGGCGAGAATCTTTGCAGTCGTTCTATGGTGGCAGCCGTTCAATCGCGTGATCGCGCGAAAACTGGCCGCGGTCGCCGAGCTGCGCGCCGACGCTCTTTGCTCGTCTGTTGTCGAGCCGACGAGGATCGCCAGGACGTTGTTGCTATTCGCTCAAC
>JBDTNA010000553.1:0-2086 GCA_039933985.1 Gemmatimonadales bacterium
AGGGTCATACCAACGGCGATGAACGCTCGTTGCACTGAAGCTCCGTTGATTCCGCGGTCGGCTCTAGCCTGTCGCAGTAGCACTGCTCCGTAAACCAGGAGAACGGGTGCTGTATAACGGCAGCCGAACGCAACTGCCAGCAGGATGACGAACAACAGCTTGATGACGCGTGAATTTCTTTCGGCCTCGGTGCCGATAATCATCCGGTTGAGTGCGATGAGTGCGCCAAGCGACGCGACTGCGTAGGGCAGGTCAGCAAGCGGCGAAAGCATGTTCGTCACCCACACCGGGTTGAGCAGCAGGGTGGCATACGCGAAGCTCACGGCAAGCCAATGGTACCGATGCGGCAGAGCCCACGACACGATGTAGGCCGACAGCGCGCCGAGAATTATTCCGAGCGCGATGTTGGAGACCTGAATTGCCCGGAGTTGATCGTCGAAGTTGCTGAAGGCCGCGATGAATGGAGCTCGAAGGAGCCCGGGAGCAGCCGCATAAATGAATGGTCCGGAATTGACAGCGGCGTGCGCCGCCGTCGTTCCCTGGTTCACGAACGAGAGCGCCTTCATGTAGTAGAGGAGCTGGTCCGTGATCAACCGCGGGTAGTTGTAAGCGGGATCGACAGAAAACACTGCCGTCAGCATCACCGCGGCGACGATTGCGCTCCAGAGGATGATGGCAAACCGCTGTGACTGGAGAAACTCTCCCGGACTTAACCGCGCTGTGTCAGCGTCCCGCAATGAGTGTCTTCACAGTGAATTGCGAAGCCGGAAGACTTCAACGTGCGCGCGGGGTGATTTTGCAGCGTACACCGAGTCGAACTCGAACTTTCCGAATTTGGACACCCTTGCCTGCGCTCTTGCCTTGTAGTAGTCCCAGGATTGACAGGTGTCGAGCGTTCCACATTCTGCCAGCAGGTAGACGTCTTTCTCCGCTACGACTTGAGAGAGTGATGGATCGGGATAATAGTAGTCGCGGTTCGCGATGATCTTCCATCGCCCCGTCGTTCCGATGTCTCCCAGCAGAAGCGTTCGCTCGGGTGGAAGTGTCTCGATGAATCGCCGAAGTCCGCGAAAGGTGCCGCTGACGCCGTTGATGTAGCTCGCGGCGTTGGTAACGGTGACGGCGAGCACGCTTTCCGACGCACCGCCGGCAACCTTCCACCATCTCAGGCCGACAACTCCCGAAATCAGAACGATGCAGGTCGCGACGACTAACGCAGGTCGTCGCCGGATCGAATCGAGGCCGGAGCGTTTTGCAAAGACAACTGCGCCGAGATAGAAGAAAACCCAGATGAATGCCTGGTACGACATCACGTATCGCGTCGTGCTCGGTAGAATCGGCGCGAGAACCGGAAGCGGAGCGATCAAGTATGCGATCTCCGGCATGAATTGGCCGCGTGCTTTCCATACGCCGGTGACGACGAGCGCCGTGATTAGGAGGCCAACAATCATCCACGCAGTGTCGATGGGCGATTCGGTGAATTTCGTTGCGTAGTGAGCATCGATCGGCGGATGAACGAAGCCGAGCTGGAAATTCGGAACGACCTGGCTGGGAATCGCTACGCCGAGCAGGTTGCCGAGCATGCTCGACACGTCGACTTTGACGACGTACCACAGCGGCTCGAAGAAATACTTGCCGAAGATTGCTTCAACGTTCAGCGCCACGAGCCCAACCAGAAATGCAGTGACGATTGTGCCTGTCACGATCCAGGTGCTTCGAGACACTTTGTGCAAACCCCATCTACCGTGCGCGAGGACGGCTGCATAGACGAGAAGCAATGGAGCCGTGAAGCGGAGCAGGAACGCGACTGCGAGCAGAATGGCGAATAAGAGAACTGCGCCTTTCTGCCGGCTCGGTCTCTCAGCGCAGAGAATTCTCATGATGACCAGGAGCGCAGCCATCGTGAACGCAGCGTAAGGCGCGTCGGCGAGCGGAAGAAACACGTTCGCAAGCCAGACCGGACTCAAGAGCGTGAACGCGAAGGCGAATGCGATCACGTAGCGATGGCGGTGCGACGGCTGAGTCCACGACAGAACGAAGGCGGACATGAGCGCGACCAAGCCGAGGATCATCGCGTTCAACACCT
>JBDTNA010000554.1:0-2070 GCA_039933985.1 Gemmatimonadales bacterium
GCCGGTGAGAACATTCACGCTGGGGCGCTGCGTGGCGAGAATGATATGAATACCGATCGCCCGTGCTTTCTGGGCAAGCATCGCCAATGGGGTTTCGATCTCGGCCTGTACTGTCATCATCAAATCGGCGAGCTCGTCAATGATCAGTACTATATAGGGGAGGATTCCCCCCGCGTATTCGGTGTTTTCGAACGCAACGTCCGACCGCTTTGGAGTTCTTAGCGTCGCGCCCTGTTCAACTTTCCGATTGAAGTCCTGAATGTTTCGGGCTCCGTTGGCCGCGAGCAATTCATAGCGATCCTGCATCTCGTCGCGCGCCCATTTAAGAACCGAGGCAGCGTCACGGTTGTCCGTCACCACCTTGTGTCGCAAATGTGGCAACACGTTGTACACGGAGAGTTCGACCATTTTCGGATCCACCATAAGAAGCCGCAACGTCTCGGGCGTATGGTGGTAGATCAGACTCGTGATCAGTGTGTTGATGCAGACAGATTTTCCTGAACCGGTTGCGCCGGCGATCAGCAAGTGCGGCATCTTTGCGAGGTCCGCAATAACTGGCCGGCCTTCCAGGTTTTTTCCCAAGGCAATTGGCAGCGCCCGCGCTTCCTTATACTCCTCTGACTCGAGCATCTCGCGGAACGCTACCATCTCCGGTTTTGGATTCGGGACCTCCACACCGACAGCACCTTTGCCTGGAATGGGTGCAACAATTCGAATGCTCTGAGCGCGCATGGCGAGCGCGAGATCGTTCGCCAAATTGGCAAACTGGCGCACCTTCACACCGGCAGCAGGTTCGATCTCGAATTGAGTTACCGTCGGACCGGTGGTCCTGCCGCGGAGCTCGCCGTCGACTTTGAACGTGCGCAGCGCGTCCATGAGCTTTACGCCCATCTCATCCAGCTCCTGGACCTGTTCCCTGCGGCGGTCCGCAACTCCACGCGCTGATGGACTGCTAAGAATCGAAGCTGACGGCAGTTCGTCGTCAGCGGGGTGAACGCCTGCAGTAGATTCGATTGCCGCAGCGATCCTGTCGTCTTGCTCGGTCGCAATCTCCGCTTTCGATTTCTTCTCGCGTTTCCTTTTATCCACGCGTGCCGAAGCGAAATCGTCGTCAGGCTCCGCACCGTTCATCAGGCCGAGGTCGATCGCTGGCATCTCCTCCGGTGTCGGCTCAGATGGGGTCTGCGCAACGCTTCGTCGCCGCGATACCGGTTGCATCCCGTCGACAGTATCTTCCTCGTTCTCTCTGGGATCGTCAGCACGTCGCCCGACGATTGCCCGGATTGGATTCCACGAAAGTGTTGCTGCCATCAGCGCGCTCAACGACAGCGCGACGACAATCCATGCCCCTGCTCTGCCGGCGAATTGAAGCAGGTAGAACGAAACGAAGCTGCCCCACAATCCGGAGAGCGCGGTTGGTTCGCGAAGTCCGCCTTCTCCGAGCCCGATGGCGACCGGAAGCAGAACGACCAGGCCGAGAAGGAAAACCATCCACGATCGATCGGTTCGTTCTGCAAGGCGCCCGAATAGCCGTAGAGCGTGCGCCGCGAGAGCGATCGGAATCAACGCCGCGGCCGGCCAACCGAGGAAGCGCGCCAACGGGTAAGCGAGGAGTGATCCCGCCCATCCGAAGCTTTGCGTTACGTCGCCGCCCCTGACGAGCGCTACACCCTGAGCTGCGAGTGCTCCGCCGAGGAACAGCGCGAAGAGTAGGAGTACGATTCCCCAGAGCTCGCGCTTCAGCGCCGAGCTTCTGGTTGGAGCGCTATCGCTCGCGGTCCGGGCCGAGCCGGGTGATCTGTCGTTCCTGGAAGACGGGGACAACAGGGTGCGAATCCACTGCAGCACAGGCGACGAGGTCGGCCGCGAACCCTGCTTCGGCGAGCGCTTGTCCGTGGGTCGAGTCTTTGAAGATTTTCTCGATGTTGTCGCCATACTTCCTGTCTATGAGCGCGCACGCGCACGCCGCATCGTTTATTGAGATCGATGCCGACGGTTTCATGGTGATGGCTCTCACGTACCGTCCGGCGCACGCCGCATCCTCGAGACTAAAATGTCCCTCTGTGCCCG
>JBDTNA010000555.1:0-2067 GCA_039933985.1 Gemmatimonadales bacterium
ACGCCCTACCTGCGCTCGATGCCAGTGGATTGTTTTCATCAAGGGCAACGCGCAAGAGGAGTAAGAAAATGACACGAAAGCGCTTCAAGCATGGCGACCACGTAAGCTGGAATTCCGAAGCCGGTCGTGTCAGTGGCACCATTACCAAAGTGATCACCTCTGAGATCGAGTTCAAAGGGTATACAGTTCACGCAAGTAAGGAGGAGCCGCAGTACGAGATCAAAAGTGACAAAACGGATCATATCGCCATGCACAAGGGCTCGGCTCTTACCAGGATCTCGGGCTGAGGTGCCGAATCATCCCTTACCCGACATCGTCGCGCCTGGACTCAGCGTTCTTTTCTGCGGCATCAATCCGGGGCTTTACTCCGCGGCCGCGAAACGGCATTTCGCCCGACCCGGCAACAGATTCTGGCCTGCGCTCCAAATGGCAGGGTTCACCACGCGGTTAGTGGCACCCCAAGAGAGCCACGAGCTGCTCGTGTCAGGATATGGGATTACGACCCTTGTCCGCCGCGCCACTGCAACCGCACGTGAGGTAACGCCGTCAGAGCTGGTTGCCGGAAGGCGCAGGCTCGCTCGCACGGTAGGAACCTATCGTCCACGCTGGGTCGCCGTACTTGGTGTTGGTGCCTACCGCACGGCGTTCGATCACCCGCGCGCGACAATAGGATTGCAACCAGACACGCTGCTCGGCGCGCGCCTATGGTTACTTCCGAGTCCGAGCGGAGCCAACGGAAGCTACCCGCTCGTTGATCTGGTGCGGGAGCTGCGCGCATTTCACGACGCCGTCAATGAGTCAGGACCGATTTAATATTCGCACGATCTTTACCATCGGACATTCGACGCGGACGATCGTCGACTTCATAGCGCTATTGCGACAGGTCGGCGTTGATATGCTCGTAGACGTGCGCTCGATTCCCGGCTCGCGCGCGATGCCGCAATTCAATATCGATCCGCTGCGCGATTCTCTCTCGGCGGAGAGCATCGGCTACCAGCATCTGAGTTCGCTGGGCGGCCGGCGCCATCATAAGAAAGGTGCGCCGCCGTCGACAAACACGCTCTGGCGTGTTCCGGCTTTCCGCAACTATGCGGATTACGCGGAGACCGATGCATTTCGCGGCGGCCTCGACGAGCTTCTGGCTCTTACCCACGAGTATCGTTGCGCGATCATGTGCTCCGAGGCCGTGTGGTGGCGGTGCCACCGCCGGATCATCGCTGATTGTCTGCTCGCGCGAAGCGTTCCGGTTGAGCACATCATGGGACATGGAAAAATCACGCCCGCCACCATTACACCGGGTGCAAGTGTGTTGGCGGATGGCACGCTACTCTATCCGGCGCCCGACTAAGCCGAAGCAACTGCGAGAACCGCTTTCACCGAGGCTCGTCATTGGATTGGTTCGCGAAGATCTTCATTCGGGCGAGTCTCATCTGGTTCCTGCTGGGCATCACGCTGGGTCTGGCGATGGCAATACACCCGGCGTTCACGGTTTACCGACCTGCACACGCGCACATGACCCTGGTCGGGTTCGTGACCATGATGATCTTTGGCGTCGGATATCAGATGCTGCCGCGTTTCTTCGGGCATCCGATACATAGCCGCGCGCTGGCAGTGGTTCACATCTGGCTTGCGAACATCGGGCTGGCGGGACTGGTAGCGGGATTTTTTCTAGCGCCGCATATCGGTGCCCGGAGTATCCCTGTCACTGCCAGCGGCGGCGTTCTGTGGGCCGTTGGCGCTTACGGCTTTGTGTACAACATGTGGCGCACGTTCGACGCCGCGGAGCGCAGGCGGCGACTGAACCAACAGCTTCCTGACACGCGGAGACTACCGACGTCGGACTGACAACTCCGGAGCTTCGTCGCTGCGGATTCAGCTGTCGATTCTACAAGCCCTGGGACTTTGTTCCACCGGTATATCGAGATCTATCTGTCGATGTACTGCAAGCCGTGGGCGATTCCGCTCAGATTCCGGGCCTCCGCTACATGTCGTTCAGTGATGCCTCTGCTCGTTTATATTTGAGGCGAGGGGCGTTAGCTCAGCTGGGAGAGCGCCTGGTTTGCAACC
>JBDTNA010000556.1:0-2066 GCA_039933985.1 Gemmatimonadales bacterium
ACGATCGTTGAAGACATGGTGGGCCGCCATGACTTCCTGCTGACACCCTGCAGTCCCGACACCTTCAGAATCATCTACGGCACGCAGGACTACCATCCGAGCTGCCTGGAGAACCTGAGCCTCGCTCTCGCTCCATATGGAATCAAGCCTGATGAGATTCCGACAACGCTCAACATATTCATGAATGTCGAGGTCTCCGATTCAGGTCAGATCAGAATTCTCCCTCCGCTTTCCAAAGCTGGAGACTATCTGCTGATGAGAGCCGAGATGGACATGATTGTCGGAGTTACGGCATGCTCGGCCGAACTGTCGAACAACGGCTCGTTCAAGCCGATCGACGTCGAGCTGTTTGATCCGGCATGAGCTGAGTGTGACGCTCGAGCACTCGACCGTGACGCTCGATGAGAATACTCGTCGGAGTAGCAGCTCGACGGAGCACAGTCCCGTTGTACCGAACTCCTCCAATAAATACTCGCGTGCCCAATGCGAGCCAGCTGCACACAGCGCGCTCCGCCAGCCACAATGGAGCAAAGAAAGGGGTAGTGGCCGGGAATATTCTTGCGCCACCGGCTTTTCTTCTTCCGATCTCCGCGAGCAACACGCTGAAAACAATGGCGATGCCGAGGATGATCCACTGATTCATGACCATGCCAAAAAGAATGGCGGGAAGAAGCACAAGCTGAAGCACGAGCCTCGCGGGACGCGCAAACTCATCATACGCCTGGCGTATTCGCTGAGACCAGAAGTGAGCAGCTGTCGAAGGAAGGCGTCGAACGTAGACACCGGGCAGCAGCGCTTCAGTACCACCGGCAGACTGCACAGTTCTCACGAGCTCGAGATTCTCGAACATCACGGAGCCGTCATAGCCACCGGTTGCGTGCAGCACGGATCCTCGCACTCCGAGCGTGCCTGGCCAGTCTCCACCAAATACCCTGTTGAGCAGCGCCCGGCTGGTATCCCACTTCGCATGCCACGGAAGAGGGTCGAAGAAATTCTGAGGCCGAGCGACCGCCGCTTGCCCGAGGCTCTCGACAACGGCGTGCAGCGATTCTCCATCGTAGCGAACGTCGTCATCGGCAATGACGATATGCTCGTTCGAGGCGATACGTATTCCCGTGAGCACGCCACCGACTTTGCCCATATCGGTCGCGAGATCATTGTGAGGCGCCACGTGGACGACCAAGTCGCCCCACGCGGCTTCATGAGCCGCAAATACATCGGCACTCGACCCATCGACGACGATGACTTCAGCGCGCGCAGCAACCCAGCCCAGGTAGTCCCGGAACTCGAGCGACACGCTCGGCACTGCCGCGCGTATCGGAAGAACGTAGGTAATTCCGCGCTCGTTGAGGTCTGTCATCGAAACGGAAAAGGGCAACAGATGTGCCGCGTCAGCTCTACTCGATGACCGAAGACTCAGAGGTGCGGGCCCTGCTCGGAGACCTCGATCCCGAGGAGATGCGTGCACGTCTTCACGAGATGGCCGATTGGGTCGCAGACTACCGCGCCAACATCGCCGATCGGCCCGTCGCACAGAGCGTAAGCCCGGGCGAAATCGGCAAGCTGCTCGACAGTGCGTCGTGGGAAACTGGTGCGTCGCTCGACGACATCATGTACGACCTCGACCGAATCGTCATGCCGGGAATCGTGAATTGGGGACATCCCGCCTTTCTCGGCTACTTCGGCAGCACCAGCAACGGTCCGGCATTGCTTGGAGAGATTGCCGCTGCGGCGCTCAATGTGAGCGCTATGACATGGAAGACGTCGCCAGCGGCGACGGAGATGGAAACCGTAGTTGTGGACCGGATCAGGCAGATGATCGGAGTCGATCCGTCGTTCACGGGAATCGTCTATGACACTGCGTCGATCTCGACTCTGCATGCTCTTGCTGCTGCACGCGAATCGTGCGGTGACGACATTCGTCGCTCGGGGATGGCGAACCGCGAAATGCCGACACTCAGGATTTACGTATCCGATCAGGGACACACCTCCGTCGCCAAATCCGCAATTATTCTCGGCATCGGTGAAAGCAATGTCGTGAAGGTTCCGACCACTGCGCAGTTCAC
>JBDTNA010000557.1:0-2065 GCA_039933985.1 Gemmatimonadales bacterium
GGCAGTACTTCGGTGACGGTGCCTTCCAGCTCGATTGCTTCTTCCTTGGCCATAATTCTCCGTTGTTCTGATGCGTGCTTAAGAATGAAAGAACGGGGCCACCCTGGTCAAACCAGAGTGGCCCCGCCTCTGTCACACTCTACCTGCGAGTGGGATCAACGAACCTTCGTTACGTTCTCGGCAGCGGGACCTTTCTGGCCCTGCACTACGTCGAACTCGACCTTCTCGCCTTCGGCGAGGGACTTGAATCCCGAGCCGTTGATGGCGGAGTGGTGAACGAAACAATCCTTCTGTCCGTTCTCCGGGGTAATGAATCCAAAACCCTTTGCATCGTTGAACCACTTCACAGTTCCGGTGGTGCGCATACTGGTACTTCCTCGTGTTGTTATGTTCGTCGGAAGTCCGGTATTGCCGTACCCGCCGACCTTGTGTTCTACTCGCCAACTAAAAAGAGACCCGGTTTTATCCAGGTCCCCTTGTGTTCGCTGGCAAGTCGGGCGCACCCATGTGCGCCACAGACACTAATGATAGTGAATAGCCGGTTGAAGTCAATGACGAACACAACCGACGACATCCTAAACGCTCACCGACGGCTGGAAGTACCTTTGGCGGGCCTTAACGATTGCCTCCCGGTCAACTCCGACAACCCGGAAACCAGCCCCCGCTCAATGCCATACAAATACCACACTACGGACGTTTTTTCCGATACTCCGTTTGCAGGCAACCAGCTCGCAGTGGTTCCCGATGCCCGCGGACTGAGTGACGCCCAGATGGCAACGATCGCCCGTGAGTTCAACTACTCCGAGACGATTTTCTTTCTGCCTCCAGCGAATCCCGCCAACACCTGCAGCGTCAGGATATTCACTCCCGGCTCGGAGCTGCCGTTTGCAGGTCATCCAACAGTAGGTGGAGCCATGGTGATGGCGATGACGGGTGAGATCGAGCTCACCGGCGCCGAGACGCGAATCGTTCTGGAGGAAGGTGTGGGGCCGGTGCCGGTGATGATCCGAAGCGAAAACGGAAAGCCGGTGTTCGCGCAGCTGACGACGGGGAAACTCCCCGAAAAGGGAGACGAGAGCCACGACGCTCGTGACATCGCGCGAATTATTTCTCTCGACATTCGTGACATCGATACTGAAGGCGATGCCGCGATCGAACCATGGTCCGCAGGCGTACCCTATCTGATCGTTCCCTTGAAAAGCCTCGACGCACTCGGCAGATCGCGAATCAACTTCGATCTCTGGGAGAAAAAGCTGAAGGGCTGCTGGGCGCCGGAGACTTATCTATTCGTCGAGACTGACGAATCGAGGGCGCGTGACGGAATTCGCAACGGCAATGGAGAAATTCGCACCCGCATGTACGCTCCCGCACTGGGCATCCCCGAGGATCCCGCAACTGGAAGCGCGGTCGCTTCGCTGGCGGGCTATCTGGCAGCTCGCTCGTCGATCCGCGACGGAATGCTCAGGTACACAATCCATCAAGGCGTCGAGATGGGACGAGCCAGCCGAATGGAGCTGGAAGTTGACGTCGCCAACGGCGTCGTCAAAGCGGTGCGCATTGGCGGCGCCGCAGTGCTCATCGCATCAGGCACACTGCACGTTCCATAAAAACAAGAACGCCTGGCCGGTTTCCCGGCCAGGCGTTCCCGTCACCGCAATCATCAGCGGTCGAGCGTGTACCGCGCCTTGGCATACACGAAGCGTCCGTTGAAGCCGAACGGCGAAATACCATTGTAGGGGAAGATGCCGCTGTTGTTGGCTCCGCCGACTTTCACCTGACGATCTGGATAGTTATCGAACAGATTGTTCGAGCCAACCGTCACACTCAACTGCCGCAACACGCGATACGACACGTTGACATCGGTGACCCACTTCGCGCCGAGCGTTTCGTCAAGAGCAGGATCAGTAATTGACTGTCGGAACTCGACCTTGCCAAAGTGATTGAGATGCAGAGTGCCGTCGAACCGTTTCAGAGTGTGATCGAAGGTAAGACCGAGGCTCTCATGGGGCTGCCCGACTTCCAGGCGCCCTCTTTCGACACGATCGAACAGAACCGCCTGCTGAGC
>JBDTNA010000558.1:0-2060 GCA_039933985.1 Gemmatimonadales bacterium
ACGCGTGGCTGTGGGAGCGCGGCGGACCCGGAATGCTGTTCGTCGCGATCCCGCTGCACTTCGGATATCAGCTTCTCAGTGCGGCAGCTGTCCCGATCGGCGCAGGAATGTTCCTGCTGTTCGACGAAGACAGCTCTTTTTCGCCGACTCGGCCGGCCGTCACCGGAACACGATTTTTTGCGCTCGCGTTCGGGGAGACTGGTGCTCGCCTCATAGCGTTCGTCACGACGGCATATCTCGCGCGCAGGCTGGGCGCATCGGCCTTCGGTCAAATCGGCTTTGCGACCGCTGTCCTGATGCATTTCGGTCCAGGCCTTCTGATGGGCACCGGAGAAGTCGGATCGAGGGAAGTCGCTCGAAATCAGCAGAATGCGCCGGTCATCGCAGCTACTGGAATCACACTGCGGGTGATCGCGGCGCTCGTCGCCATGACGGCAATCCTCACATTCGCATCAGTGCTTGGCCTCGATCCTGAGCGACGCACGATCACTTCGCTCTATGCCCTTTGCGTGATTCCGATCGCGTTCGATACCAGCTGGGTTTACAAGGGGCT
Organism: Gemmatimonadales bacterium; assembly: GCA_039933985.1. Taxonomy (GTDB): domain Bacteria; phylum Gemmatimonadota; class Gemmatimonadetes; order Gemmatimonadales; family Gemmatimonadaceae; genus UBA4720. The sequence continues at coordinate 554 of JBDTNA010000558.1, forward strand.
GGGAAGGACGGGCAGGATTGGAATGGCGATCCTCCTCGTCGAGGTGGTGTGCCTGGTTCTCGTTTTGATTTTCGTGAAAGCACCCGCGGATGTGACGCGAGTACCGCTGACCCAGCTCACCGGATCCCTGACAGCGGCTGCTTTTCTGACAATCCCGCTCATGCGCGGCCATTGGCCGAGGCCGACGCTCAATTCACTTCGCAGGATGGCGAGGCAGTCGGCGATGATCACGGTGTCGCGAGTTCTGCGTGTCGTCGTCGTTTCACTCGACGTGATCCTGCTCGGCTTCATGGTGTCTTCGCAGGAACTTGGTTGGTACTCAGCGGCCTATCGCATCGTGTTCTTCGTGATGGCGCTGCTTTACGCCGCTCACTCGGCCTTCCTTCCCGAGATCGCTCAGTCTGCGGACAACCCGCGGGCTCTCAGCGCGATCCTTTCGCGTGCGATTGGAATGGCGCTCGCTGTCACAATACCATTTGTGGTCGGCGGAGTGCTCATCGCGCGGCCGATGATGAACCTGATATTCGGCGCGGAGTACCAGGCCGGTGCGGGCGCGCTGCAACTTCTGCTTTTCAGTCTCGTCCTGCTCGCCGTGCACGCGGCGACGAGAAGTGTTTTCCTTGCGATGCACCGACTGGGCCTCGAGACTGCGATCATTGCCGTCGGCGTCGCGACAAATATTGCGTTGAATCTCTATCTCATTCCGCGTTACGGAATCGAAGGCGCGGCGGTGGCCACAGTTGCGGGCGAAGCCGTTATACTCGCGGGGGCGTTCATCACTCTCGCGCGACTGGGAGTCAGGCCGAGCGTTCGGTACTCCATTCCAGCCGTGATTGCGGCTGCGTTGCTGGCAGGTGTGCTCCTTCTCATTCCTGGTCCACGCCCGGTGGTCGCGAGTATCGCCGCTGGCGGCATCGCATATGTAATTGCATTGGCGGCGGGAACGATTCTGTTGAGGCCGCGGGTAACGGCATGAGCGGCTCCCCGCATTTTCTTGTCGAGAACCCTCAGGACATCGCGGCCTGCTCGCTGTTCCATGGAGCCAGGGCGGACTAACTTACTCGCCAAGCGTGCATGCTGCGCTTCGAGGCAGCCTTCGATCGGAGCCGCCGCCGGTCTATATGCAATTCGGCCGCTCATCGTTGCGCTTGGCCGAAGGCCTGCAGCGGTCTGATCGCGTTTCGCAAACACTCCAGGAATAACGAATGAAATTGAGAAGGATTGCAATCGTAGGCTGCGGTGAAGCCGGCTATGAAATGCATTTACCGGCGCTTGCCCTGATGAAGGACGTCGAGGTTGTCGGAGCGTGCGACAACGATACGAAGCGGCGCGAGCGCGCGGTTTCGAAGTTCAATGTGCCAGGATTTGCGGATTTCACCGAAATGCTGGATCGCGCGAAGCCTGAAGTTCTCATCGTCGCCACTCCGCCCGACTCCCACACATCAATCTGCCTCGCCGCGATTGAAGCAGGGTGTCATCTGATCTGCGAGAAGCCGTTCGTTCCGAA
>JBDTNA010000559.1:0-2054 GCA_039933985.1 Gemmatimonadales bacterium
CGTCGAGCCGTTCCACTTTTGGCGCTCATCAATGGGCGTGCCGAATCAGCCTCGACCGCCGATGGAGTCGTTGCTTTCGCACCAGCGTCCGCAGATACGGATGCCGCCTGATCCATGACCCGCGCCATTTCAGGCGCACGTTCTCGCCTCATGACAACGAGAGAAGCACCGGCAACGACCAAAACTGCCGCAGCCGCCCGAAGCTGCGTGTTCGCATACCACGCGCGTTTCCGTGGAGCTGACGCCGGTATGACATCACCAGGCACGATGTCCAACGCGCTGACAATGCGCGACGACGCCGCGATCAGCCCGCGGGCTTCGGCAACCGCCGCTGCACAATCCGCGCACTCGGCGATGTGAGCCTCGATAGCTGCCGCTTCTTCTGCAGGCAGCTCACCATCAAGCCATGTATGAATTACACCTTCATCAGGATGCTGCATTCTTCTCTCTCTTGTCTCGCTCCTGTTGGAGCGTCTCATAATTCTCGACCAGTCGTCGTCTCGCGCGCGATAACGTTGTACCGACCGATCCCGGCGACAGCTCGAGTGCCTCTGCAATCTCGGAGTAGTCGAGCCCTTCCTCTCGCATCAGAAGTGCAAGCCTGTCTCGTTCTGCCAATGCGTCGACCGCCTTTCGCGCGAGCGCCGCTTCCTGTGCTCTCTCGAGCGTTGTCGATTCGGGCTCGACAAAACTGTCGCGCTCCTGCTCTGCAAGCAGCGCCAGATGCCGGCGCCGCGTCGCATCTTTTCTCGCTTCGTCTCTCACCAGGTTCGTCGCGACCGCAAAGAGCCACGCCCTCTCGTTGGTGATTGTCTCTTGTCGCAGCGCACGAACGAATGTCTCCTGCGCCACTTCTTCAGCCCAGTCGCGGTCGCCGAGCCGCCGCGTCAGGTATCTCACCAACGCGGCGTTGTAGGTTCGAAAGAGTCGCTCGACGTCGCTCAAGTAGTTACCAGCGTGCTTGAATTGTCCTGAGCTCTGAATCGCTCAGCGCCTCTTTGCCGTCTGGATTTGTCTCGATCGCAGTCTCGCGACCCGCGACGAGAACCTTGTCGCCAAGAGCAAATACTTCCTTAAGCTCAGGAATGGCCTCGATCAGCTTGAACCATGCTTCCGAGAACGGGCGGACCTTGATCACCTTGAGCGAATCCAATGGACGAGAATCGATCCACTTTTCTCCGCTCAACCGGAACGAACGCTGACCAACGCGCCTCGTCGATTCCGATTTACCTTCTTTCCGCATATCTGATTCATCAGCTACCGCGAGGTTCGTAACGGCTCGCTGCCTGGATGCGGCACGCGCCGATTCAAACGCTTTTTCGCTTGCCGCTGGAGCGCTGGCTGCCGCCACGCCTGTTACAACGAGATTATCTAGCTGGACACCGGAGACTGTCCCCTTCATCGCACGCCGCTGAGGTTGCATACCTGGCTCTAGCACGAGATACGAGGTGAACTCGGTCGGAATCGCGTATTTCTCGCCGAGCTGTCTGATCTCGTCATCGATCTCGCGCGATCCGCCATTCTTCCGCTTCTCCGCGCTCAGGTTTCCCACCCGCTGCGTTGCCCAGAGCCGGGCGACGAAGGAATTCTCGCGCGAAGACGATGGAAACGCCACGCGTGTGGACCATGAGATCGGGCCGTTCGCCGTCTGGCCTTCGAAACGAAGTCGTGAGTCCCCGCTTCCTGAATACCGCGCGAGCAAAACGTAGTCCTGTCCCGCAAACACGTCGGTTGCCTCTGATGGGTGAAGCTTCAATAGTCGTACACCGTCTGCATACACTCGGACATCCGTGATGACCGGACTTGCCAGCCTGCTGGCGACGACGGAAACCGCTCGCTCGACCGATTCATCCGGCCGAACGAAGTGAGCCGTTCCTCTGCCTTCGACGGCCAGGCGTTCCACGAGCGCCGCATTCAGCTCCGCACCAACGCCGAACGAGAAAATCCGGCGGCTCTTTCTCAGTTTCGCAACACGCGATGCGATTGCATCCGGGTCTCTCTCACCAACCGTCGGCTCTCCATCCGTCACGAATAGAACGAGACCGAGCCTTCCC
>JBDTNA010000560.1:0-2029 GCA_039933985.1 Gemmatimonadales bacterium
ACGCTCTGGACTTCGGCGCCGGTCGCGAGCGTGATTCCGTCCCTGACGAGCGCAGACGCGACGATTCCAGACGCTTCCGGATCGTCCTCGCCAAGAATGCGCTGTCCCCGCTCGAGAAGGGTGACGTTGCTGCCGAACCGCGCGAAAGCCTGAGCCAGCTCGCATCCGATGGGCCCGCCCCCGATGACGACCAGGCGGCGCGGAACTTCATCCAGCGAAAAAATTGTCTCGTTGGTGAAGTACCCTGAGTCCGCGAGTCCCGGTATTGAAGGAATCGCCGGCCGCGTGCCGGTAGCGATAACCGCACGCCGAAAACGAAGATCCTGCCCGTTCACCGAGATACTCCGCGTACTGCTGAAACGCGCCTCGCCGAAGAAGACATCGACACCCATATCGCGATAGCGGTTTGCGCTGTCAGCAGCGCTCATGCTCGCGCGAACCTTCTGCATCCTGCGCACAACAGCACCGAACTCACCTTGCCCTTGAACTGCCGGGCCACCAAATCGCTCGCGCGCAGTTCCGGCTGCATGCCACGCGCGTGCCGCCCTCAGCAATGCCTTCGACGGCACGCACCCGACGTTCAGGCAATCGCCGCCCAGCCAGTGCCGTTCCACTAGCGCCGTTGTCGCACCGAGCCCGGATGCGATGGCGGCGGTGACCAAACCGGCTGTGCCGCCGCCGATCACCACCATATGGTACTTGTCTTTCGCGCGCGGATTCTCCCACGCCGGCGGATGCACATTGGCGATCCTGGTTTGTTCCGGCGCGCTATTGGGCATCGTTCTCTCGTTCATCGCTCCCTCCGAGCGCGCGCTTCCCAGCCCGCGCCGCGATAACCGCCAGCGCGATCGTCGCGATGAGACCGAACGCGAGCACGAGATAGTACTCCGGTCCGCGCGGGATGTCGCGTCGCCCGAGTAGCGCCAGATCACCGGCGAGCTTGCCGTAGTAAACGTAAAGAAGAGTTCCCGGAATCATGCCGACTGAGCCGAGGACATAGGAGCGAAACCCGACCTTCGAGATTCCGAGCGAGTAGTTCAACGCGTTGAACGGAAGGATCGGCGACAGTCGCATCAGCAGGACCATCCTGCCGCCCCCCTGCTGGATGATTCGATCGACGCGCTGAAACTTCCTGTTTCCCGCGAGCCTGCGCTCGACGAACGGACGCGCAACGTAGCGAGCTACCAGGAATGCCGCGAACGCTCCAAGAGTTGCACCGACGAATGCGTAAGCAGTGCCCCGGACGACACCGAATATCGCTCCGGCCGCGAGCGTGAGGATCGACCCAGGAACGAAAGCCACGGTGGCGACGATATAGCCCGCAATGAAGACGACGGGTGCGAGCGGTCCGAGACCGTCAACCCACATCGCGAAATTCTGGAGAGGTGCCACCGCCACACGGCCGACGATGATAAGCGCGAGGATGATGGTGAGCGCGACTGCTCCGCGAGCGACCCATAGTCTTAACGACGGATTGAGCATGACTCATGCTTACGCCGCAATTGCGCTATCGGTTCCCCGAGCTTGCATGTCGGGCGGAACTATTCTCGCCGGCAACGGGTTCATGAGGGTGGCCGGCAAGCTCACCTTTGCCAAGCAACGCATGCTCGACCCTGCTCTCAGAAAGCTGAAGGATCGCTCACTGGATCCTGTTGCGCGGGCCCTCGGCCCGCACATCAGTCCGATTATCGTCTCGCTTTTTTCACTTGTGGCAGGGTTGGCGGCCTCTTTCGCCGCATTCCAGGCCGCGTATTGGATGGCTCTCGGTTTCTGGCTCCTCAACCGCCTTTTCGACGGGCTCGATGGATCGCTGGCGAGAGTTCACGCGCGGCAGACAGACCTCGGGGGCTACCTCGACATTCTTTTCGACTTCGCCGTATACGCCGCTCTTCCGGTGGCGATCGTCATGGGAATGCCGCCCAGCGAAATCGCATACGTCGCGCTCGTGTTGTTGCTTGGTTCCTACTACCTCAACGCTGCGTCGTGGATGTACCTGTCGGCGATACTCGAGAAGCGGAACAATGGATCG
>JBDTNA010000561.1:0-2017 GCA_039933985.1 Gemmatimonadales bacterium
TTGTTGTTCGCGTCGGCGATCCAGACCTCCGCGAGATCGTCAATGTACTGGCGCAGGACTTCGCGGGCGGTGCGCTGGGCTTCGAATACGTTCGAGAGTGGAAACGCGCCGGCGCGGTACGCGGTGACGGACATCGATGCGACGCGATTCGCGGAAACGAGCAGACTTCTGTCACGCACCGCACGCGCGTACGCAGTGGCTCTCTGTCGCTGCATGCGGTTCAGCGTCGCGTTGTATTCGAGAGTAGTGACCGTGAGATCGGCACGAGCGCGCAGCAGCTCAGCTCTCGCCTGTGCGATGCCCGCCGAATTCCGATTCAACAGAGGAATCGGGATGCTGATTCCGAACGTGGGAAGAAGCTTGTTCTCGTATCCGCCGGGATCACGAGTTTCGACTCCGCCCATTAGCGATGGTGAGCCGAGCACGCTCTTCTTCTCCACCCGAACGTTTCGTTCGGCGGCATTGACCGATTCGAGTCCTGACGCGATTTGAAGCGGAATGCCGGGCGGTGGCGCGAGAATCCCTGAATCAGGCAGGTACAGCGTGTCGGCGAGCACGATCGTCGGCCTTTCTGCAATCGTGCCCATTACTGCCTGAAGATCGATCAAGAGACCGGTCAGCTCGACTGAATCCGCAGTCGCGAGGTTGTGCTGTTGCCCCGCATTTACTCTCGCAAGCTCGACCTCGAGATCGCTCGCATCACCCGCGTCCCGGCGGATGACCGTCATCTGCAGAAGAGTGTCGGCGGCGAGCGCGTTGCGCTCGGACAGTCTGGCACGTGCCGCAGCTGCGAGTGCCCGCGTGAAAGTCGTATCGGCATCGAGAGCTGCGGCAGCTTTTTCGAATCGATATCGATAGTCGGCGGCCCGAAGACCGGCGAGGGCCGAGGCAATTCGAGCGTTGCGAAGACCCGGAAGATCGATCGGCAGGTCGACGATGAAATGAAGCTCTGGCGGAGATTTCGAGTAGCTCGCGCTCAACGATGGATTCTGGAAGACACGTGCGCCCGCCAGCCTGGCGCGAGCCGCAGAAGTGTCAGCGACCGCGATCGCGAGACGACCCCCGCGCGACAGCGAGGTCTCGATTGCCTGAGTTCTCGTTACCGGCTGCTGCGCGGCAGCAACGGATGTCCAGCACAGTGCCAGCCCGAGAGCGGCAAGTCGGTGCATTCCCCTACGATCGTATTCCATCACCCCTTTTCGTGAGAATGAACCTGGCAACCTACGGCTCAAAGCTGACGCCAGCATTACAAGGCAGCGATCCTGGGCCGGCGGCCAGTACATTTGGAGGAATGCGAATCCTGCTGGTCGAAGATGACCGCAATCTCTCGGAAATCGTCCGGGCCGGGCTGGAAGAGCGCGACATCAGAGTGTCGGTGGCGCAAACATTCGCGGACGGAAAGATGCAGGCCCTCCTCGGAACGTTTGACGTCATCGTGCTCGATGTGATGCTTCCCGGGGGCGATGGATTCAAGCTGTGTGCCGTTCTCAGGGAACGGCACATCGATACGCCCATTCTGATGCTCACCGCGCGGACCTCAGTTGACGACAAAGTCTCGGGCCTCGAGGCCGGGGCGGACGACTATCTGGCGAAACCCTTCGCTTTTCGTGAGCTCGTTGCACGTATTCGGGCGTTGGCGCGACGACGCGAGGCTAGAATCCCGACAATCGTGAAGATTGCCGACCTCGAGGTGAATCTCGGGTCGCAAAGGGTCAATCGCGGCGGCAGGCAGATACAGCTGACCGCGAAGGAATTCAGCCTTCTCGAGTTTTTCGTGCTTCACGCCGGCGAGGTTGTGAATCGCGCATCCATCACGGCGCATGTCTGGGACGAGAACCATGACCCATTCACGAACGTCCTCGAAGTCCTGATCAGGCGATTGAGAAAAAAGATAGACGATGACTTTCAGCCAAAGCTCCTTCAGACCCTGAGAGGGACGGGATACAGATTTGGCGAATAAGCAGGCATCACTTCGCTCGAGCGACAGAGCCGTCAACAAAATCCGGATCCAGCTGAC
>JBDTNA010000562.1:0-1988 GCA_039933985.1 Gemmatimonadales bacterium
ACGATCGAGCCCAAGGACTGGATGCCCGAGCGGTACCGCACGCAGCTCATCCGGATGATGTCGCAGCACGCGCACTCCGAGATCGTCGGCATGCTCCCCGAGGGGAACTGGATTACGCGTGCGCCGAGTCTCAAGCGGAAGATGGTGCTGCTGTCGAAGGTGCAGGATGAGGCCGGCCACGGACTCTACATCTATTGTGGAACGGAGACCCTCGGGATCGATCGGGCCGAGCTGGTCGATCAGCTACTGACTGGAAAGGCGAAATACTCGAGCATTTTCAACTATCCGACTCTGTCGTGGGCAGACATGGGTGTGATCGGATGGTTCGTCGATGGCGCTGCGATTGTGAATCAGACTGTTCTCGCGAAGGCATCGTACGGACCGTACGCGCGCGCGATGATCCGCATCTGCAAGGAAGAAAACTTTCACAAGAAGCAGGGCTACGAGATCATCGCGACGCTGGCAAAGGGAACGCCCGAGCAGAAAGCGATGGCGCAGGATGCTGTGAACCGGTGGTGGTGGCCTTCGCTGATGATGCTCGGACCGAGCGATACGAATTCTCCGAACACTGCTGAGTTGATGCGGTGGCGCGTGAAGCGGAAGACGAACGACGAGCTCCGACAGCGATTCATCGACCTGACAGTTCCGCAGGCCGACGCAGTTGGTCTCACGCTTCCCGATCCGCATCTCAAGTTCAATCCGGAAACCGAGCACTACGATTTCGGCGAGATCGACTGGGAAGAGTTCTGGCAGGTCGTGAAGGGCAACGGTCCGTGCAATCGTGAGCGACTTCAGGCCAGGCGTGACGCGCATGAGAACGGAAGGTGGGTGCGTGAAGCCGCGGAGGCATACGCCGCGAAGCATGCCCCGACCGCGCAATCTTCCGCCGCCTGATTCGAATGGCTTCAGGCGCATCCATAGAGAACAATGGCGCTCGCGAAACTCAGCTGCCATTGTGGGAAGTTTTCACGCAGAAGGATGGCGGCGCACCGCATGAGCACGCGGGAAGTGTGCATGCGGCAGACGCGGAGATGGCGCTGCAGAACGCGCGCGATGTCTACGGCAGACGAGGCAATGTCGTCAGCATGTGGGTCGTTCAGTCGGCGCTGATCACCGCGAGCCCGAGCGATCAGGCTGGACCCTTCTTCGACCCCGGCGCTGAGAAGATCTACAGGCATCCGCAGTTCTATAAGATCCCGCGCGGATTGAAGGGATTCTGACCAGTTGAGCGAGTTCGAGTATCTGCTGCGACTCGGCGATGACCGACTCGTCCTGGGGCATAGAGTGTCAGAGTGGTGTGGACACGGGCCGATTCTCGAAGAGGACATCGCGCTCGCGAACATCGCGCTCGACTTGATCGGCCAGGCTTCACTGTATCTGAAGCTTGCAGGCGAGACAGAAGGTAAAGGTCGTGACGAAGATGCGCTCGCGTACTTCCGCGAGACGACTGACTACCGGAACGTTCACCTCGTCGAGCTGCCGAAGGGCGATTACGCGTTCACGATCGTTCGGCAGTTCTTCTTCGACGTATTCAACTATCATCTTCTCGAGCAGCTTCAGAAGAGCTCGAGCTCTGGGTTCGCTGGGATTGCCGCGAAGGGATTCAAGGAAGTGCGATATCACGTTCGTCACTCGAGCGAATGGTTGGTGCGGCTTGGTGACGGAACTGAGGAGAGTCATGCGCGCACGCAGAAATCGGTGAATGAGCTGTGGCGATTCACCGGCGAGATGTTTGCTGCAGACGATGTCGATCAGGAGATGACGGCCGCTGGTATTGGTACAGACCTGGCGGCGATCAAGCCGAAATGGGAGTCGGTTGTGAAAGACGTTCTTACGCGCGCGACGCTGACGATTCCGGATGAACCTTATGCCATGACCGGCGGACGACGAGGAAGTCACACCGAATCGCTCGGCCACATGCTCTCGGAAATGCAGATCGTCGCGCGCTCGCATCCCGGAGCGGAATGGTGATCGGCGCAACTGTGACG
>JBDTNA010000563.1:0-1987 GCA_039933985.1 Gemmatimonadales bacterium
GCAGAACCGCCGTCACATTGGGCGGCGGCATCACTATCACGAAGGGGTCGCGATCTCCGCCGTTCCGGCGCGATCGCTTCGGATCCGCGACGAAGAGCCCGGCGTCGAGCCACTCCTTATATAGAGTGGCCTCGACTGCCGAGGGGTCGAATTGGGGAGGTAGCTCGGTCTGCTTGTCGGTGAGGGTCATACTCACCGCAAGTTAATTCGCGCCGGAAGTGCCTGCTACGAGCTACGCAGGCTTCAAGCGACCCTACTCGCCCGGAGCGGCTCCATTCAACGGGTCGGCGACGTGGTCGCCCTTCGGCACGCCTGAAGGCGATACAGCCGAGCCATCTGCGCGTCCGCGACGAGGCGGCTTCTTCGATGTTGCCCGACGCTCGGCTTTCAGCTCTTCCTCGTCTTCCGCTTCGAGGAATTCGTGGTCGAGATCCGTCTCTTCGAGCTCATTGCGTGGATCCGCGTGGCGGTCTGTCTCCGCCGAAGTGCCCTGGCGCCGGCGGCCCGTTCCAATGCTCTGGCCTTCCCACTGACCCTCGGTCAGGGAAGGGTCTCCGTCCTCGTAGCGATCGGCGAGCTCGTCGTACAACTCTTCTTCGGCGCGAACCGCCAGACGATTCACCACCGTCTCGACGCCGGGAACTCCGCGTGCAACAACGACTGCCTGTTGCGACTCGTCGTCGGCATTTACCCATCCGGTGAGCTCGACGATGCCATCATCGATCGCGCCGATGTCGATTGCCCGCTCACTCAGGATTGGATCGTTCCGAAACGCTTCGAGCACGCGCTCCTCGAGCTCTTCGGCTTCGTCGAGCGGACCTTCATCTGTGCTGAAGCTCTCGTCGTCCTCATCCTCTTCGTCGGTATCGTCGCCGTAATCGTGATCGAGTGCGTGCGCATGCAGCTGCTCGTCTTCTGCGTTTTCGAGTCCGCCTTTCAGGCCACCGAATCGCTCACGGAGTTTCGAAGTGAGGCCGGAGATTCCGCCGTACTGCTGCGCGACGACGACGCCGGCGGCAAATCCGGCGAGGGCGCCGAGTGCGACATATAACGCGCTCGCGGAAGTTGATTCTTCATCGCGATATCGGAATGGAGACATGTATGCAAACCTGTGGCGAAGGGTATCCTCGAACGATAGCTTACGCACGAGCAAGTTAAAGGCCATCTGCGGCACTGGAAATCTGATGTCTGAAATGTTGACTTTGACCCTTCCCGACGGCGCCACTCGCCAGGTTGAGGAGGGTACCTTGCCGCGCGACGTGGTCGGCTCGATTGGCCAGCGGCTTCTCAAGGATGCGCTCGCCGTCGAGGTCGACGGTGAGGTGCAGGACCTGATCACACCGCTGCGGAGCAGTGGCGCCTTTCGCGTGCTGACGGCGAAGGATCCGAAAGCGCTTGACGTACTCAGGCACTCGGGCGCGCACATTCTCGCCACCGCTGTGCGCCGTCTGCGGCCGGACGCGAAAATCGGTTTCGGTCCGTCCATCGAAGACGGCTTCTACTACGATTTCGAAGTTGAAGAGCCTTTTACGCCCGAAGATCTCGAGAAGTTCGAACGCGAGATGCGAAAAGTGATCGCGGACAAGTTTGCGTTCGTTCGTGCCGAAGTGAGCCAGGGCCAGGCGCGCGAAAAATTCGCTGACGATCCTCTCAAGCTCGAGCGTCTGTCGGAGTTCAGTGAAGACGAGATCATCTCGACATACACGGATGGTCCGTTCATCGATCTGTGTCGCGGTCCGCATGTTCCAGATACTTCATACTTAAAACATTTCAAGCTGCTCAACACTGCGGGCGCGTATTGGCGCGGTGATGAGAAGCGGCAGATGCTGCAGCGCATCTACGCGACGGCGTTTTTCAGCAAGGAAGATCTCGAAGCACACCTGCACCGTCTTGAAGAGGCGAAGCGGCGCGATCATCGCCTGCTCGGACATCAGCTCGATCTCTATTCGACCGATCAGCGCGTTGGGCCCGGACTCATTCTGTGGCA
>JBDTNA010000564.1:0-1982 GCA_039933985.1 Gemmatimonadales bacterium
CCGAAGGACTCGAGCAGATCTTCCTCAAGCTCACTGGAGAGAACGCCGCCCGCGAATTCGTGGACGTGCTCGATGCCTGAAGCAGTTGCAGGGCCGTCGTTCGTTCACCTGCTCGCTCCGAAATGGCAGAGCATGCGCACTCGCGCGACCAAAAAGCAGACCGGCGCCGCCGGACGCGGAGCAATACTCGGCGTAGTTGGACTGCTGTTCTGGGGATTCATCTTCGCGGTTCTGTATCGACTGCTCGCTTACTTCCGCGGCATTCCCGAAATTGGTCCGCTGCTCGCCGGAAAACTGCTCGGTCTCATTCTGGTCAGTTTTTTCGGGATGCTGCTGTTGTCGAACGTGATCGCATCGCTGTCAACGTTTTTTCTCGCGCGCGACCTCGATCTTGTGGTCGCCGGCCCCGTCGATTGGCTCAGGTTTTACGCCGCGAAGCTGGTGGAAACCTGTTCGTACTCGAGTTGGATGGTCATCCTGATGGCGGTGCCGCTGTTTACAGCCTACGGCGTCGTGTATCACGGCGGTCCGATGTTCCTGTTCGTCGTGATCAGCACTTTCATTCCGTTCCTGATCATCCCGACAGTGATCGGATCGGCGTTGACGCTACTGCTCGTCAATATCTTCCCTGCTCGCAGAACGAAAGACATCTTGAGCGTGATCGCCGTGCTGTCAGCCGGCGGCGTAATTCTGCTGTTCAGGCTCATGCGTCCCGAACAGCTCGCACGCCCGGAAGGATTTCGCTCACTGATCGAATTCATCTCGATTCTCAAAACGCCGACGTCGCCGTGGCTGCCGAGTGAGTGGGTGCAGACCGCGGTGATGAGCTGGCTTGGTGATGAGCCGGACGCGCTTCCGCTCTACCTGCTCTGGTCTACGTCTGCGGCATTCATCGTGATCGGAGCGCTGATTCATCGTGCTCTTTACGCGATCGGATTCACGAAAGCGCAGGAAAGCGGCGATCGATGGGTGCGACAGAGTGGCTTCTCCGGGGTGTTCAAGAAACTTCTCACGCCGCTTGGACTGGTTCGCCGAGAGCTGGTGATGAAGGAAGTGAGATTGTTCTTCCGCGACACGACGCAGTGGTCGCAGCTGATTCTTCTCGCCGTGCTCGTCGTTGTCTACATCTTCAACATCAAGTTCCTGCCGATGAAGGGAGAGGGCGTGACGTTTTTCGTCGCGAACATGATCCCGTTTCTCAATCTCGTGCTCGCGGGTTTTGTGCTCGCATCGATCGCCGCCCGGTTCATCTTCCCGGGAGTAAGTCTCGAGGGGAGGACGATGTGGCTCCTTAGATCGAGCCCCTTGGCGATGCGCGATCTGTTGTGGTCGAAGTTCTGGGTCGGCACCCTGCCGCTTTTGTTCTTCGCGCTCGGCCTCGTGTTCACGACCGGATATCTGATGAAGGTCACCGATTTCATCATGATTGTCTCGGTAGTGACGATCACGATGCTGACGTTGGGGATCGCCGGCCTGGCGGTCGGATTCGGCACGATGTTTCCGCGTTTCGATACCGAGAACGCCGCTCAGATTCCTACATCGTTCGGTGGACTTCTTTTCATGATGGCATCGATCGTCCTTATCGGGGCGGTGATAACGCTCGAGGCGCGGCCGGTGTTCAGCTACCTGGCGTCGAAGTCCTTCGGTACAGGCAGGGATCCGATGGAAATGGTGTTCGGGTTCGGGCTCGCGGCGGCCGTGTGCATTGCGGCGACTATTGTTCCTATGAGGATCGCTCGCAGGAGACTCGAGTCGCTCGAAGTTTGATTGCGCCGCCAGATGCATCAACTGCTTTGGCACACCGAATACACCGAATGGCACCGAGTACACCGAAACAGCGCGGTTGATTTTTAACAAAAAACCAAAAAAAAGGAGCCTGAATCCGAATGGAGAAGCGTTACCTCCAAAGATTCAGGCTCTTTTCGGTGTATTCGGTGCCATTCGGTGTATTCGGTGTGTCAAAGCAGTTGATGCATCTGGCG
>JBDTNA010000565.1:0-1980 GCA_039933985.1 Gemmatimonadales bacterium
AAGATCACGCGTACGATGGAGATGGTCGCCACTTCGAAAATGAAACGCGCACAGGATCGCGTGCAGGCTGCGCGGCCTTACGCCTTGAGTCTCGCAGAAGTGATCGCGGGACTGTATTCGCCGGATCTGGCGGAACGGTTCCCGTTGCTTCGGCAGCCTGCAAAGGTGAATCGCGCGGCGGTGATTCTGCTGACGTCCAACCGCGGTCTCGCCGGCGGATTCAACTCCAACCTCATCAAGGAAGGGCGCAATCTCGTGCGGCGTCTCGAAGGTGAAGGAGTCGAGACCGAGCTGCATGTCGTTGGCAAGAAGGGGCTCGGCTACTTCAAGTACGTTGGTCGCGCGATGGTATCAACGCGCATCGACATCACCGATCGCCCGACCGCAGAGAACGCTTCAGAGCTGGTGAACACGCTGATCGATCAGTTCGCGGCCGGAACCGTAGATGCAGTCTATGTCGTATACGCCAAGTTCATTTCGGCACTCTCCACTCCGCCGACCGCCGAGAAGATTCTTCCGGTGACGCCTCCCGAAGCGAAGGGTCCGCGTCCCGACTATCTGCTTTACCCTTCGGCCGAGGCGATCCTTGCCGAGCTGCTTCCGCTGTACGTTCGCAACGCGGTGTATCGCGCGCTCGTCGAAACTGCTGCAGGTGAACAGGGCGCGCGCCGCACTGCAATGAAAAACGCAACCGACAACGCCGGCGACATTCTCAACGTGCTTCGCCGCACATTCAACCGCGCCCGCCAGGCGCAGATCACGCAGGAGATCGCCGAGATCGTCGGTGGCTCCGCTGCACTCGAGGGCTAGACATGGCAACGGCAGTCAGAGGGAAGGGGAACATCGGCAAGGTCGTCCAGGTCATCGGACCGGTTCTCGACGTAGAGTTCGAGTCCGAGCATCTCCCCGAGCTCTACAACGCGATCACGATCGACAGCAAGTCGGACGGTGGTGCTGACATTCGTGTGACGTCTGAAGTTCAGCAGCACATCGGCCGCAACCAGGTTCGGGCAGTCGCAATGTCCGCAACGGACGGCGTGGTGCGTGGAATGGAAGCGATCGACACCGGCGGACCAATCACGGTTCCGGTTGGCGCTGCCGCACTTGGCCGAATCCTCAACGTGCTCGGCGAGCCAGTCGATAACGGTGCCCCAATCGGCCCCGATGTCGAGCGCTGGCCGATTCACCGCAAGGCTCCCGACTTCGCCAACCTCGAGCCGAAGACTGAGGTCTTCGAAACGGGCATCAAGGTCATCGACCTTGTCGCACCGTTCGTGAAGGGTGGAAAGATCGGACTGTTTGGCGGAGCCGGCGTCGGCAAGACCGTCATCATTCAGGAGCTCATCAACAACGTCGCAAAGGGACATGGTGGAAAGTCGGTGTTCTGCGGCGTGGGCGAGCGCACGCGTGAGGGGAACGATCTGTATCTGGAATTCAAGGAAGCAGGGATTCTCGACAAGGTCGCACTCATTTACGGCCAGATGAACGAGCCGCCGGGAGCGCGACTGCGCGTCGGTCTTTCAGGTCTCACCGTCGCCGAATATTTCCGCGACGTCGAGAACCAGGACGTGCTCGTGTTCATCGACAACATCTTCCGCTTCACGCAGGCCGGCTCCGAAGTGTCCGCGCTTCTTGGCCGCATGCCGAGCGCCGTTGGTTATCAGCCGACACTGGCAACGGAGATGGGTGACCTTCAGGAGCGCATCACTTCGACGAAGACGGGATCGATCACATCGGTGCAGGCGATTTACGTTCCTGCTGACGACATCACCGATCCTGCACCAGCGACCGCGTTCGCTCACCTCGACGCGACGGTCGTTCTGTCGCGCGCGATCACCGAGCTCGGCATCTATCCCGCGGTGGATCCGCTCGCATCGTCGTCGAGAATTCTCGATGTGCAGTTCCTCGGCGACCGTCACTATAGTGTCGCGACCTCGGTGCAGCGCATTCTTCAGCGCTACAAGGAGCTCCAGGACATCA
>JBDTNA010000566.1:0-1914 GCA_039933985.1 Gemmatimonadales bacterium
GTCGAGGACCGGGAGTCGGAAGCGGAGCCGGGAGCGGCGCGAGAGCGGATGCTGGCGTTGCTGCGGGCGCAAGTGCGGGACGAGCGGGTGGTGGGAGCGATGGGGGCGGTACCGCGGGAGCGGTTCGTGACGGCGGAGTTGCGGGTGCATGCGTACGCCGACCGGGCGCTGCCTATCGGAGAGGGGCAGACGATTTCGCAGCCGCTGATGGTGGGGCTGATGACTGAGGCGCTGCGGGTGACATCGGAGGATCGCGTGCTGGAGGTGGGGACGGGGTGCGGCTACCAGGCGGCGGTGCTGTCCCGGCTGGTGCGCGAGGTGGTGACGGTCGAGCGCGTGCCGGCGCTACGCGAGCGGGCGGCAGCGCTGCTCGACGAGTTGGGGTACACGAATGTTCGCGTCCAGGCTGCGAGCGAGACGTTGGGCTGGCGTGACGGGGCGCCGTACGACGCGATCATTGTTACAGCGGGTGCCCCGCATATTCCGCGCGCGTTGATCGAGCAGCTGCGTCCGGGCGGACGGCTCGTCGTGCCGGTAGGAGATCGTCGCGCGCAGGATCTTGTGCGCGTCGAGAAGACAGCGCACGGGGTTGAGCTGACGCGGTTGGGACCGTGCGCGTTCGTGCCGCTGGTGGGTCGCGGCGCGTGGGCGGAGGCGGGCGTTATCGACGCTTCGAGAAGTATCAAGGTGTGATAGCCTCGGCGTATCGACTTGTGCGGCGGCTATTCGAAACCCCGTCCAAATCGTCGATAAAATGAGATACGCAACAGCTAGACAATAGCGCGTTACGTGTTACAATCGCCCTGCAATTCCTCCCCCTTAGGGCACTTTCTAATACTCCGGCTGAGCAACCAACGAGGGCGCAATGGACGATCACATTGGCCACTTTCTGAACTTCATGTCAGTTGAGAAAGGTGCGTCCGGTAACACGGTCGCGGCTTACAAGAACGATCTTCAGCAGTTCGATAGTTTCGTCACCGGTCTTCGCGGAAACGGAAAGCCGCGCGACTGGGAACAACTCGAGCGCGATCTGATCATCGACTACCTGCTCAACTTGAAGCGAAAGAATTACGCGGAGGCGACGGTCGCGCGCAAAGTCGCGGCGATCAAATCGTTCTTCCAGTACTTGCAGGCGGAGGGCACGATCCGCGGCAATCCAACCGAAAGTTTGGAGTCGCCGCGCGTCGGACGCTCGCTGCCGAAACCGCTTTCGGTGACGGAAGTGGATGAGTTGCTCGAGCAGCCGTTGAAGCGCAACACGCCGGAAGCGAAGCGCGATCGCGCGATGCTCGAACTGCTGTACGCGACTGGTCTGCGCGTCACGGAACTGGTGTCGCTGGACATGGAAGACATGAACATGGCCGGGCCTCACCCGTACGTCCGGTGCATGGGCAAGGGCTCGAAAGAGCGCACCATCCCCATCCACGAACAGGCGGCTGTGGCGGTCACGGCGTATCTGAATGACGGCCGATCGCTGCTCGTGAAGAACCGAAAAGAAGCCGCGCTGTTCGTCAACCGACGGGGCGAGCGGCTGACCCGGCAGGGCTTCTGGCTCATCCTCAAGCAGTACGCGAAAGAAGCCAATATCACCTCCTCCGTCACGCCTCACACCTTGCGACACTCCTTCGCCACTCATATGCTCAGAGGAGGCGCCCCGCTGCGGAGCGTGCAAGAACTGCTCGGGCATGCCAACATCTCCACGACGCAGGTGTACACCCAGATTGCCAACGAGCACGTCCGCCAGGTGTACGAGAAAGCCCACCCGCGCGCGCGATAGTTCCTTCCGGCAATTGAACCGATTTGGCCGTCCCACGCTGTGGACGGCCATCTTGTTTTTCGGCGCGCTTGCGATCGCGAGCGGGTGCAGCGGTGGATCGAAGAAGACGCCGGCATCTTTGTCTGCGACCGTGGTTG
>JBDTNA010000567.1:0-1907 GCA_039933985.1 Gemmatimonadales bacterium
GTGGCGGCGAGACGGCGACAACGGTCGGCGAGATCAGCGGGGACAGGGTAGCTTCTCACCTGCACGCCAGCATCCGAGAGCAAGGGATAGCGATAGTCGTCGGCATCCGAAAGGATTTCGCATCCGAACACCTCTTCTCCGACGACATGAATCCGAATGTCGGTGCCGTCGACATATTCCTGGAACTGCGTCGGACAATGGGAGACATCGGGCAGCCGTTCGCGATGTTCTGGGCGAAGCCGTGTAACGATGCTGCGAACTCCAGAGACCGACTTGTAAATCACGCTGCCATGCTTCTCCCAGAACGCGAGCACGGTCGAAGCATCTGTCGTCACCACCGTGTCCGGCACGTCGAAGCCGGCGGCGCGGATCAGCTCTATCTGGTACGGCTTGGAATTGTTCGAAGACATGGCTAAAGGTCGGTTGATGACCAGCGCCGGCGTCATCTCGAGCCAGCAGCTAAGCGCACCTTCGAAAGCAAGCGCACGATCGAAGGCAGGATCACCGCTTCGCTTACCTTCCAGCGCCTGAATCTGCCGCACATCATACGGCCGCACATAAACCGCGCCGATCGCGGCGAGATCGATCGCCTTGCGCATTATCCTCAAGGTGCCGTGCACCGCGCAATCGACTACAAGATCGAGCTTGCACCCCAGCACGCCTTGTTGGTCCAGGAAGACGGCAGGAGTGCCCATTCGAGATAAGGCTGCGCGCACCAACCTCAGCGGAGGATCAGCGGCGAGGCCCCATATCAGGATCGTGCGCAATTGACCCGCCGCTCAGTTTGCCAACAGGTATTCGCGAACCGCGTCTGCGACGCGGCAGTCTTTTAGGTCCGGCATTGCATTGGCCGCGACGAATCGGTTCCGACCGTTCGCATGCACAAACCACACCGCGAGTAACGCAACGCCCGCCGCTGCCGCGAGTTTCACGGCATCGGCTGCCTGATCGTTACTGACGTCCCCCAGGCAGCGGTCGCCGACAACTACCGCCTCCACGGGTTGCGGCGCCGGGTACGAATTCTCTTCACCTTTGGCTTTAGCGCCTGCCGGTATCTGCAAGCGGATGGGTTCGACCTGGAAGCCGACGTTCGCGGCCATGTGTGCCCATTGTTGGGGCCACCAGTTTGGGCCACAGAGCGAGGTCCCGCGCGGACGATTGAGCACACGGCACGGTAATTGCGACAGCCACGCGAGCAGGAAAGCGCTCATTTCAGCGGCGACAAACTCGCGATCCGCAGGAACGATTTGCGTCAATTCTTGCTGCAGAACCCAGGGCCGCCGTACCAGAACACCGCGAATAGCGGTGTCGGGGATGATCTGTCCGCTCACGACAGCACGCGACGCCGCGCGATCTGACGGGCTGTAGCGCCATCCCGATTCCGACAAATCCTCGCAACTGAGGAGTGCTGCGCCCCAGCGCTCCCATTGTCGCACGATCTCGCACGCACCAGAGTCGTGGCGGCTCCCGACCACCACCAGCACGCGCTAGCGCTTTCTGCCGCGCTTCCGCGACTTTGGCTGACTGCTTTCCTTCAACACTTGACCTCCCACCTGAGGTCGCTCTTGGGCGCGGATAAAGGAACGCAATTCGGTGACTTGCTGTTGCAGCTGGTCGGAGCGCTCGACGATCAGCCTGATGGCCCGCATCCATTGTGGGTCGCCGGCATACTGCTGGTATGGATCGCCCTCGTTGTCCTTAAGCTTCGGAAAATCAGAAACGAAGTTCTTTGTAACGTCGAACTCTCTCTTCAGGTTCTCCTTGGCGAACTTCGCGATGCTGCTGTTGCCGTAGAGCGCAAGGAGAATTGCGCTGCCGCCCTGCACGACATGGAACGTGCCAGTGCCGACCGGGTAAAACCCCGGGGAGCCCTGCGGCGCGCCGGCATCCGATTCATAGAATGTACC
>JBDTNA010000568.1:0-1903 GCA_039933985.1 Gemmatimonadales bacterium
CGTGCGATGACCAATTCACCGATGAGCGTCATCAAAGTGTCGAGGCGTTCCGCATCGACGCGTATACTTCGCTGTGATTTTTCCCGCCTGGCCGCCGGGGGAAATGGAGAGAGTGCGGATCGTGTAGATATTGCACGCTGGCCGCTCTGAGGCGCGGGGGCTGGTATTTCTTCACGTGCCGGTGCCGGCTCCGCAACCTGTATCGCCGGCCACTCCATGGTCTGCATCGCGGACATGTCTGGCTCTGCATCTGGCTGCGCCGAAATCGCGTCGAGCATTGCGACCACTTCGCTAACATCAGTTGTCGCGCTTTCGTCAGCCGAAACTGCTGCAATCGCTGCTTCCAGTGCGTCAACAGCAACGAACAGAGCATCGATGACGGACGGGTTCAGAGCAATCGCCTGACGTCGCATCAACTCCAGCAGCGCTTCAAGGGCGTGGGAAATGTCGCGAACCGATGTGTATCCCATCGCTGCGCTCATTCCCTTTACCGTATGAACAGCGCGGAACAGCTCCGCTACGCGTTCAATTCCCTCGCCACGCTCGATCGCCAGAAGAGATGTGTTCATCTCTTCCAGGCGGTCACGAGCCTCGGCGCGAAAAAGATCCGCGTAACGCTTCGTGTTCACTTAGCCGAGCACTCTTTGCACAGCCTCGAGAACACGACTGGGTTGAAACGGCTTCACCACGAAATCTTTCGCGCCCGCCTGAATTGCCTCGGCGACAAGCGCCTGCTGCCCCATTGCGCTGCACATCAGCACCCGAGCCTGCGGATCGAAATCGGTGATCGCCTTCACCGCGTCGATTCCGCCCATTTCGGGCATTATGATGTCCATCGTCACCAGGTCCGGCCGCAGTGCTTTGTATTTCTCCACAGCCTGGACCCCTGAATCTGCTTCGCCCACTACTTCGAGCCCGGCCTGAGTCAGGATGTCGCCGATCATAGTGCGCATGAACACCGCGTCATCGCACACAAGCACCGTATTGTTCACTTCATGCCTCCTCAGGCGAGAGCTGATCCAACCATCTCGTGCAAATCCAGCATCGACCCGTCCCCCAGCTCCGAAGCGGGCAGCGACTGTATGTCGAACACATTGTCCACAATCACGCCGGCGACGCGTCCGCTATGCTCAACGAGCAGGATGCTCGCGAGCGCGTCATCGGCTTTGACTCCGTACAGGCACATCGCGGCATCCATCACCGTAATGAGGCTTCCGCGCAGATTTATGAGGCCCCTTACGTAGGGGGGCGCTCCAGGAAGACGAGTGGTGGCCGTAATCGGCACGATTTCGCGAACTGCTTCAACGGGCGCGCACCGCGCGCGTCCAGCGATGCTGAATACGAGTATCCTCCGCATGTCCGGCAAAGCGGGCGCAGACATGTCTTCGGCGGCAGGCGGAGTGAAGTCGCCGGCCGCCCCAAGTTCTCTTTCGAAAAGTGGTGAGTCGCTAATCATGGAAGCCGAGCGCAGCGAGGGGATCCTCGGCATGCGCAACGGCTTCGCCCTCTCCGATCGCTCGGAGAGATTTGCTCAGATCATCGGGTAGCGGTGATCGAATGTCCATCGGCGCGCCAGTTATCGGGTGATTGAACTGGAGCCACGCCGCGTGCAGAAAATGCCTCTTCGGTTCGAGCCCTACCATCTTCCGGCCCCCGCCGCCGCCGTAGGTATCGTCACCCATCACTGGATGTCCGACCGACGCGAGGTGAACGCGAATCTGGTGAGTTCTTCCCGTATGCAGCTGCGCACGCAACAAGTCTCCCGGTCCAAATCGGGCTAGGCGGAAAAAGTCCGTCGTCGCCTGTCTGCCGGTACTGACGATTGCCATACGCTTTCGGTCTCGCGGGTCTCTTGCGATCGGTTTGTCGATCGAGAGCCTGTCGTCATCGAGATGGCCCCAGA
>JBDTNA010000569.1:0-1894 GCA_039933985.1 Gemmatimonadales bacterium
TGCGGTGGCGAATGAGGTTCCGGTCGAAGCGGTTGTCTATGTGGTGGGCTGGTAGCTACAAAAGCAACCACCCAAGTACAAACGATTTGGACGGATGACGCGGATTCGCACGGATCAAAACCAAAAAGATTTGTAGGTTTCAATCCGTGTGAATCAGGTCAATCCGTGACGATCGTTTGTTGTTGGGGGTTTTCGTTCTTTGCAGGAACCTCACTTACCCAGTCGACGCAACTCTACCAAAAGACACCGATCCTGCACAACATCGATTCCCGCGCGCGCCAGCTTCTCGGCGGCCGCATCATTGCGGATACCGAGCTGGAACCACACCGCTTTCGGCTTCTTCGCAATGATGTCGTCGATGTGCGGCGGAATGTCATGCGGCCGGCGAAACACATCCACCAAGTCGATCTCGCCGGGAATGGCTGAGATCGTGCGATATACAGGTTCGCCAAGCATCTCGGTCGCTTCGGGATAGTAGACAGGAACGGGTACAATCTCGTAGCCTGCTTTCTGCGCATACTCAGGTACGAAGAACGCGGGCTGGTGATCTTCCTGCTTGATCCCGAGCACTGCGATCCGGCTCGTTTCCCCAATGACTCTTCGTATTCCTTCGTATGAATCGATCAGATGATCCCGCCAGCTTGCGACGTCTGTTTCCGTTTCTGTGGTCATCATGTGAATGAGACACTGCAACGACTGCGCCGGGGTGACATGCGTTCATGTGTGCCGATTAGATTTCCGGTCGCTTCACTGAACTACGGAGATTTACTAAATGCGGATGCTGGTTCTCGGGGCGGGGCTTCAAGGCTCTGCCTGCGCGTATGATTTGCTTCAGAATGCCAAAATTACAGAAGTGCGGCTTGCCGACCTCGATGTGGGACACATCGCGCCATTTCTGGCGCCGTATTCAGGTAAGCGACTGATTCCAACGCCCTTGGACGTTCGCGACAAGGAAGCAGTCCGCGCGCTGATGCGCGAATCGGACGCAGTCATGAGCGCGATACCCTACTACTTCAATCTCAAGCTGGCGACGATCGCCGCCGAAGTCGGCGTTCATTTCTGCGACCTTGGCGGAAATACCGACATCGTGCGAGAGCAGAAAAAGCTCGATGCAACCGCAAAAGAGAAAGGCATCACGATCATTCCCGACTGCGGCCTTGCTCCAGGAATGGTCAATATTCTCGCGCAGTACGGGATCGACAAGCTCGACTCGGTAGACGAGGTGCGCATCTACGTCGGCGGCCTTCCGCAGAATCCAGAGCCACCGCTCAATTATCAGATCGTCTATTCCCTCGAGGGCGTGCTCGACTACTACACAACGCTGTCGTGGATCGTCCGCGATGGAAAGCAGGTTCAGGTCAAAGCGCTCTCTGAACGCGAGCCTGTGCACTTCGATGCGCCAGTAGGTGAGCTCGAAGCATTCCACACTGCCGGTGGTCTTTCAACGATGGCCGAGCGATACGGGGCAAAGATTCCAACGATGGAATACAAGACCCTTCGGTATCCGGGCCACGCCGCAATCATGGAAGCCGTACGCGAGCTTGGCCTCCTTGACCTCGAGCCGATCGACGTAAAGGGAGTGAAGGTTGTCCCACGCGATGTGGCGATTGCCGCGATGGCTCCGCGGCTAACCAAGCCGAAGGGGAAGGATCTCGTCGCGCTTCGTGTAACGGTGAAAGGAAAGAAAGAAGGGAAAGAAAAGACCATCTCCTTCCAGCTCGTCGACCGCTACGATGAGGAGCGCGGAATCAGCGCGATGATGCGGACAACGGGCTACTCGCTTTCGATCACCGGCCAGATGCAGGTCGCTCGCGAAGCCGGCCCGGCGGGAGTTCACACTCCCGATGAGGCGATTCCCGCTGTGAAGTACATCGAAGAGCTGAAGAAGCGCGGA
>JBDTNA010000570.1:0-1887 GCA_039933985.1 Gemmatimonadales bacterium
GTCGAAGCGGGCGGCGAAGGCGTTGGACTCCTCCGCAGCGAGTTCCTGTTCATGGATCGCCGCACTGCTCCCGATGAAGAGGAGCAGACGCGCGTCTACACGGCGATTGCAAAAGCGCTCGGACCGGATCGCATTCTCGTGATTCGCACGCTCGATGTCGGCGGTGACAAGCCCCTCTCATACATGCCGATTGCGGCCGAGGCGAATCCGTTCCTCGGTGAGCGGGGAATTCGCCTGATGTACAATCACCCGGACATACTTCGCGCGCAGATCAGGGCGATCCTTCGCGCAGCCCCACACGGAAAGGTCGCGATCATGTTCCCGATGATCGCAACGCTTGCAGAGTGGCGTGACGCGAGAAAGATGGTCGAGGAGGAGCGAGCGAAACTCAACGGCGCTGCGGTTCAGATTGGCATCATGGTCGAGACAGCGTCTGCTGCTCTCCTCTCCGGACGGTTCGCTGAGGAAGCAGATTTCTTTTCGATCGGAACGAACGATCTCACGCAGTACACGCTGGCGATGGACAGAACCAATCCGCGACTTGCAAAGCAGCTCGATGCGCTGCATCCCGCGGTCTTGAAGCTGATCGAGCTGACTGTGCTCGGCGCGAAGCAGCACAATAGATGGGTCGGGCTTTGTGGTGCTCTCGCAAGCGACCCGGAGGCTGTCCCGGTGCTCATCGGGCTCGGCATTCACGAGCTCAGTGTGAGTGTACCGGCAATCGCATCGATCAAGGCGGGAGTGAGAAGCCTCTCGCTCGCTGAATGCAGAAAGACGGCAGAAGAAGCATTGGGCGCCGCTGATGGAACCGAAGTACGCGCGATCGTCGCGCGCCGACATGGGGGTTCACAATGAGTGTATTCAAGGGCGCGTTCGGACAGCTCCAGAAGATCGGCAAGTCACTCATGCTTCCGGTCTCGGTGCTTCCCGCCGCAGGAATTTTGCTCGGTGTTGGCAGCGCGAAGTTCACGTGGCTGCCGGAGGCCGTCTCGACGGTGATGGCGCAGGCGGGCGGAGCGATCTTCGGAAATCTCGCGCTGATCTTCGCGATCGGTGTCGCGCTCGGGCTTGCCAATAACGACGGGGTTGCGTCGCTAGCCGCCGTGGTGGGCTACGCGGTGATGCTCGCGACCATGGGCGTGATGGCGCCGCTGCTCGGGGCAACGCCTGCGCCGATCATGGGTATTCAGTCGATCGACACCGGCGTGTTTGGTGGAATCCTGATCGGTGCCGTCGCGGCAATGCTCTTCAACCGATTCTATCGAGTACAGCTTCCTGCATATCTCGGCTTTTTTGCGGGAAAGCGTTCGGTTCCGATCATCACCGCGGCAGTCGCCGTGGGAACGGGAATTATTCTGAGCCTCGTGTGGCCGCCGATCGGCGACATGATCAACAGGTTCTCACGCTGGGCCGCGTCGGGAAATCCAGCAGCGGCGTTCGCATTGTACGGCGTGGTCGAGCGTTCGCTCATTCCGTTCGGCCTCCATCACATCTGGAACGTTCCGTTCTTCTTCGAGGTCGGACACTATGTAGATCCTGTAACCCACCAGGTGATTCGCGGTGAGATCAACCGCTTCGTAGCGGGCGATCCGACCGCTGGCAATCTGGCCGGCGGATATCTGTTCAAGATGTGGGGTCTTCCCGCTGCGGCGATTGCGATCTGGCGCACGGCAAAGCCGGAGAACCGCGCCAGGATCGGCGGCATCATGATCTCGGCCGCGCTCACTTCGTTCCTGACGGGAATAACCGAGCCGATCGAGTTCGCGTTTCTGTTTGTCGCGCCGTTGCTCTATGGCATTCACGCACTTCTTGCAGGCGCAGCGTATTTCATTTGCATCGAGCTCGGCATCAAGCACGGGACGACGTTTTCGCACGGCTTGATCGATT
>JBDTNA010000571.1:0-1875 GCA_039933985.1 Gemmatimonadales bacterium
CTCTTATGCGAGCGTGATGTCGCCGATACGGACTTCGGTGAAGCCCTGACGGTGACCCTGCTTCTTCGCGTAGTTCTTACGTCTCTTCATCTTGAAGACAACGATCTTCTTGTCGCGGCCATGCTTGACGATCTCGGCCTTTACCGATGCGCCCTTGAGCGCCGGCACGCCGACAAAAGTCTTGTCGCCGTCGGAGCCGAGGATCACGTCGTTGAACTCGACCTTGGATCCGGCTTCGCCAGGAAGACTTGGAATTCTGAGTGTTTTGCCCGACTCGGCGCGGTACTGCTTGCCGCCGGTCCGGATGATTGCGTACGCCATTGATCAAATAGGAGAAAAGTCGTTACAGCCCCTCAACTTAGCCAAGCGAAGGGGTGATTTCAAGCGGCGGAAGCTCGTTATTTGTAGTATTGAAATAGAAATGTCCGCTTTGGTTGAAATAGAAATGTCCTCCTTCGGGATACCTTCGAGCCTACTGGTTCGGCCCGGGGGAGGAGATGCTGACATTGAGTATTCGAGACAGAGATCGGCTGGCGGTGTTAAGAGAGGTTGAGGATGGCCTTATTTCCCCCGCGAGCGGGGCGAGAAAACTCGGGCTTTCCCGACGACAGTTTCGGCGCATGCGCCGCAAAAGCGAACGCGATGGCGATCGTGCAATTGTCCATCACCTCCGCGGACGTCCGTCCAATCATCGCCTTAGCGATAGTCTCAAGTCGAGAGTGATCGAGCGAGCTCGCGAGCCTGTGTTTCACGACTTCGGTCCGACGCTGCTTGCTGAGCACTTGTCACGAGATCAGGCTATCGGACCCATCGGCTCGAGCACCTTGCGGCAGTGGATGATCGACGCCGGCCTGTGGTCGGTCTCAGAAAGAAAGCTTCGTCACAGATCCCACCGTGATAGACGGGCCGCATACGGCGAGCTGGTGCAGATGGACACCTCGATTCACGACTGGCTTGAAGGACGATGCTCGGAGCAGCCAGTGCTCATTGCAACAATCGATGATGCCACGAGCAAGCTCCACGGCCGCTTCGCTCCCAGTGATTCGGGCACGGCCAACAGGCAGGTCATTGTCCGCTACCTCGAGCGCTTCGGCAGGATGGGAGCTCTCTACGTTGACGGGGCTAGTCATTTCCACTCTCATAACAAAAAGCGGACGATGAACGATGAGCCACCGGCGTCGTCGGTGATCAAGCGCGCGCTGGAAAGTCTGGGTATCGAACTCATCCATGCTCTCTCCCCCCAGGCCAAAGGAAGAGTGGAACGTCTCTTCGGCACTCTGCAGGACCGGCTCATCAAGGAAATGCGTGTCGAGAGAATCTCAACGCTCGAAGACGCAAATCGATTTCTCGAAGAGAGCTTCATCCCGTTCTGGAATGAGCGCTTCACCGTAAAGCCACTGATCGCCGAAGACTTCCATCGTCCATTGCCTGAGGGCATCGACTTGATGGAAGCCTTTGCTGAAACCCACCCGAGGTTAATCCGCCCCGATTTCACCATCCGCTACGAAAACGTCTACTTCCAGATACCGAAGAGCGAAGCGAAAGCCTCAATGCCTGGAACGCAAATCACAGTCGCTCGCCGGCTGGATGGACGGCTGAGCTTTCACTGGAGGCACTCCACTGTCCACCTCATCGCACTGCTCGGACTGCCGGAGAGTCCCCCACAGCGACCAGCTCAACCACGACCGCCAGGTCCGAAACCTTCGCAAGATCACCCCTGGAGAACGAACAATATGCGCTTCGCGCTGAAGGACTAAACCCCGCCGAAGGAGGACATTTCTATTTCAGCGGACAGGGGGACATTTCTATTTCAACGGAACAGTTACGGCATCTTACGCGCTACACCGGCGAGTTGAGAGCGAGCGTTTCAAGCAG
>JBDTNA010000572.1:0-1842 GCA_039933985.1 Gemmatimonadales bacterium
ACGGACGGGAGGATAGGTAAGCCTTAGACCGGCAACATGGGTAAGTCTTCGGTCGCTAGTGTTGTCACTGTTAAGGCTTTTCTATTCTCCTCTGGCGTGGTGTCATTGGGTTTCCAGCGGACTTCGTCAATGAAGGTACTGCTTGGATAGTGGAGCGTGCCAAGGACCAGTGTGCCAAAGCTCACTGTCCACAAGTCGTCATCGATTTCTTCAAGGCCGAGTTCCTGATTCGTCAGTGCCGTGCTCACTTGAAATCGTCGGGCGCGAAAGTTTATCGCTCCGCTCTGCGTTACGACTCGGACTTCGAAGTGGGCTGGATAATTCAGTTCCGGTAAGCATGATGGGAACTGTCGAGCGGAGGCGGAGTAACGGCTCGCCGGGGTTTCCTGGCCGAGAGACTCGTGAGGCCGCTCGTCATTGTATTCACGACGGAAATTATCGAAGCGAAGCTGCTGCTCGCCGAGACTCGAGCCCGGCGGTCTGGTCGCATCGGCCTTGAGGGTTTTGTGCATTCTCTCGTGCTTGCCATTTTGCTGAGGCTCTCCCGGCTCGATCCGCTCGGGGCGGATGCCGAGTCGGATCCACCAGACTGAAAGTTTTGAGAGTCGACCAATCGCCGACGGGCTGGCGAATGGAACTCCGTTATCGCTGCGAATCACCAGTGGCAGTCCGTATTCCCGGAAATGTCTGGTGAAAGCGATCTCAACTGGTTGAGAAGCTGTCGAGCTGAGCGCGGTGGTGCCGATGACAAAGCGACTGAACGCATCCTGGGCGGTGAGAGGATAGCAAAGATCTCCATTAGTCAAACGGAACTGACCTTTGAAGTCGGTGCTCCAGACCTCATTCGGTGCATGCGCTACGGTGAGCCCCGCATCGATCGGTAGCACAGATCCGATATTTCTTCGCCGCTGTGGATGTGCATGTCCTTCGCGCCGCAACAGCTCGCCAATGGAGCTCGCAGCGGGCCAATGCCTTTCCGGAATTCTTCGCCGTAACACTACGCGGAGCTTTTTCGGTCCCCACGTCGGATGCTTCTCTCTTAGTGCAAGAATTTCTCGTCGCACATCCAACGAGATCTTGTGGGGAGTGTCATGCGGCGCACGCGACCGGTCCGATAGCCCCGGCCTGCCTTCTTCCTTGAACCGATTGAGCCACTTGTGGCCTGTCTTTTCGCTGATGCCGTATGCATTGCAAAGCGCGGCGACGGGGTGCCGGCCGCTCATCGCCTGGTCAACAAACTCTTCGCGGATAGTCATTAGATCGAGGGTCCTCCAGGGCACGGCAA
Organism: Gemmatimonadales bacterium; assembly: GCA_039933985.1. Lineage (GTDB taxonomy): Bacteria > Gemmatimonadota > Gemmatimonadetes > Gemmatimonadales > Gemmatimonadaceae > UBA4720. Next base: position 1,286 of record JBDTNA010000572.1, read on the forward strand.
CCTCCAAACGGTGCGTGCCCGTAAAAGTGAGTCGAAAACACCTCGACTTACCTATGCTCCCGGTCTATGACTTACCTATCCTCCCGGTCTGTACCGACAAACGATGGTACTGCTCCGCAATCCTTCGCCGTGTGTCCGCGATCCGCACTAATCCTCGATCATCGATTGTAGTGAGTCCTGGATCCGCATAGGTCCTCAGTCCTCTGTCCTCAGGCTATCAGTTTGCGGGCCACGAGGTATACTCCACACCCGAGAAAGAAGCTCCCTTGAAGTTTCCAATCCCTCTTCGCCTGAAATTCGGGCACGAGATTCGAAGCGCCGACGTAGAGACTCACACCTGCGGCTAGGGCGAGCCCGTACTTCCCGAGAGGCGCGACCAACTCCGTCGTAAGTCCTCCGAGAACCGTCGCAATACCCAGCGACGCGCCGGCAAGCAGCGCGCGCCGGCGTGTCGAGCCCGACGCAAGGAAGAGGCTCGATATCGCGAGACCTTCAGGAAGCTTGTGTAGAAGAAGATCGCGACCGGCAGGAAGAGCCCGGCGTAGATGAGCATGACC
>JBDTNA010000573.1:0-1839 GCA_039933985.1 Gemmatimonadales bacterium
CGTCCTTCTCTCGGAGGCTCGCGTGTATCCACCATTCGTTCGCGCGGCAGGTGAGTCCGGCCGGCCAGCGAACATTCCGGTTGCGCCACGATTCGTTGCGGAGACGCTCCATTAGCACGCGTTGACCCTTCCTTCATGCGCGTCTAGCTTCACCGCATGCCCGATTTCCGCCTCTACAACACGATGACGCGCAGTATCGAATCGCTCACGCCTGACGATGGCGAAACGGTTCGCATGTACACGTGCGGTCCAACGGTGTACAACCCGGCGCACGTCGGCAACTTCCGCACGTTCCTTTTCGAGGATCTGCTTCGCCGCGCAATTCGACTTCGCGGGTGGAACGTTCATCAGGTGATGAATCTCACCGACGTCGACGACAAGATCATCAAGCGGGCGAGTGAGCAGGGAATGACGATCGGCGAAGTCACTGAGCCAGTCATCGATGTTTTTCACTCCGACCGGAAATATTTGCGCGTTGAGGATGCGGAGCGGTATCCGCGCGCGACCGAGCACATCAAGGAGATGATCGATCTCGTAACGACTCTGGTAGACGGAGGACTCGCCTATCAGGCGGAAGACCGGTCGGTGTACTTCGCGATCGACAAGTTCGACGGTTACGGAAGGCTGTCGCGACTGGATACGCGGGAAATCAAGACCGGCGCTCGCGTTGCGCAGGACGACTACACGAAGGAAAACGCGCAGGACTTCGCGCTTTGGAAAGCGGCGAAGGACGAAGACGAGAAGACCGAAGCGTCATGGGATTCACCCTGGGGTCGGGGCCGGCCAGGCTGGCACCTCGAGTGCTCCGCGATGGCAATGCGCTACCTCGGCGAAACAATGGACATCCATTGCGGTGGAGTCGATCTCGTTTTTCCTCATCACGAGGATGAGATCGCACAATCAGAAGGGGCGACGGGAAAGCCGTTCGCGCGGTTCTGGTGCCATGGTGAGTTCCTGCTGACCGACGGAAGCAAGATGGCGAAGCGCGTCGGGAACGTTGCAACTGTTGCGGATCTCCGCGACCAGGGAGTTTCCGCTGCTGCATTTCGCGCGTTCGTGTTTTCGACTCACTATCGGAAGCAGCTCAATCTTTCATCGGAAGCGCTGGAGTCGGCGATGGAAGGTGTCCGTCGCGTCGGAGATTTCGCCGATCGGCTTGCAGCCGCGAAGGGCGGAACGCCGGAGCTTTCTGCGGCTGCCGAGACTCTCGAGAAGGAAGCGTCGGAAGCGCTGTTCGATGATCTCAACGCACCGCTCGCTATGGGTGCGCTGTTCAACTTCATTCGCCGCGCCAATGCGGAGCTCGACCGCAACGGCAGCGATGTCGAGGCGCTCGAAACGGCGCGCCGCGCGTTCGCGAGAATCAACGGTGTGCTGGATGTCGTACCCGAAGTCGAACAGGCCAACGATGCGGCGGAGATCGAGGCGCTCCTGGTTGAGCGAAAATCGGCGCGCGAGCGGCGTGATTTTCCGACGTCGGATGCGATCAGGAAATCGCTCGAAGATCGCGGCGTGGAGATCAAGGACGGACCGACCGGCACAACCTGGAAACGCGTCAGGAACTAGCCCCGGTGGCCTATCTTCGCCGCCCAGAAGCACTTGTCCGAAAGAGTCGCTCCCGGCTATAATTGTAGGCTTGCGTAGAATCGCTGATTGCTGACGTAGCTCAATTGGCGGAGCAGCTGATTTGTAATCAGCAGGTTGGGAGTTCGATTCTCCCCGTCAGCTCTGCCGTAGGGATCGGGTGTGCGTCTTGCTCCGGGTTCGGACGGCTTGTTTTTGAAGATTTGGGTGGGGTACCCAAGTGGCCAACGGGAGCAGACTGTAAATCTGCCGGCT
>JBDTNA010000574.1:0-1823 GCA_039933985.1 Gemmatimonadales bacterium
CCACGTAGGCACGAGCCGAACGTTAGTGTCGCGAGCCAGGCGCGCGATCACGCGAAGCGACTTGATCTCGTCGTAAGTCGAGAGCCCATAGCCTGACTTCACTTCAATGGTTGTGGATCCATACGACGCCAGCCGAAGAATCCTGGGAAGTGCCAGGTCGTAAAGGTCATCCTCGGTGCGATTGCGCAGATCGGCCACCGAAGCATGAATTCCACCACCCTGGCGCGCGATCTCCATGTAGCCAACGCCGGACGCACGCAGCTCCTGCTCCTTGTAGCGGGCACGACCGAAAATTGCGTGAGTGTGCGAATCGACGAGCCCCGGTGTGAGAACACGTTTTTCGCAATCGAGAATCAATGGGCTCCCATACATTTTCCGGAGCTCATCGTCGGGACCGATCGCCACGATACGATCCTGATCGACCGCGACCGCGACACCGGTGAGGACCGCGGCGTCAGCCATCTCGCCGCCGCGACGCCCTCTGCCCGGCCCGGCGCATGTGACAACCTGAGATGCGTTGACGAACAGGGTGACACTCATCGCGCCGTAGCCATCACGTCCCGGATTCTGTTTATCGTGATCGGCGCCTGTGCTTCACCGCGGCACGCGTAGAAGCATGCGTTGCACGCGATCGGCTCGTACTTCCGGAATTCCTTCCAGTGAAAGTCGGGTGGAAAATCGGGACACCGTTTCACGTGACCGCTCGGGTCGACATGAATGGTTCTGATACCTGAGCGGCACGGCTCGGTTACCTCGCCGCGCACGTATCTGGGAACCTGCTCCAGGTAGTAATCCGAGTTCGTTATGACGCCGCGATTCGCTTTCTTGAAAGCCTTCAGCTCATTCATCACCGTCTCGAGCTCTGATACCTTGTCGGATTGAATCAGGCCGTCGCGGTTTCCGTTCTTCGAGTCGGTGTATGAGCTGAAGTTCACACCGACACCCAGCTCCTTCGCGCGCTTCACGATTGGCACAAGCTGGTCGAGATTCGAGTCGCGAATCACGGTGTTGAAGCGGATGCTGTCAACGCCCATCGATTTCATTGCGGGAATCACGTTGAAGATCTTCGATGAAAGTCCTCGAATTCCGCGCGCGTTGTCATGCCGCTCGTCGAGATAGTCGAGCGAGATGTTGAACTGGTGGATTCCTGCATCCCAGAGCGACTTCGCGCGCTCGGCGGTGAGCATTCCGCCGTGAGTGATGAGCGTGGAATACTGGGTATGGACCGCACGGTCAACTGCGGAGACGATGTCTTCGAGATCCCTGCGAAGAGTGGGCTCCCCGCCGGTGTACGTGATCATCATCGGGTTGAAGAAACGCGCCGCATCGACAAAACTGTTCAGCTCGTTGGCGCGCTCCTTCGGATCGGTCTTCCAGTAGTCACAGAAGCCGCATTTCGCATTGCAGCGGAGCGTAACCTCGAAATGCACGAGCACCGGTTTTCTGACGACGCCAAGGTACACGTACTTCACGAAGAATATCGGGACGTGCCATGGCTTGAATTTGCTGGAAAGCATCTATCGCGGTCGCTCAGGAATTCGCATGCCGTTCAACATAATCGCATCCGACCAACAAACCCTTCCCGTGGCGCGCACCGCGTTACCCGTCATTGCGTTGAGCGTTGACCGTGCCCGAAACGATTCGACGGATAACACATGACGGGAAAACAGGGCACTCGTTGCGCGCCACGGAAAGGGTTTCGACCTTACTCGATCATGGGAAGATCGATCGAATGCGCATGCGCAGTAGCGATCGCAGCCTCGTACCCGGCATCAGCATGGCGCGCCACACCAATTCCAGGGTCGTTAGTCAGAACGCGCTCC
>JBDTNA010000575.1:0-1818 GCA_039933985.1 Gemmatimonadales bacterium
AATTCCATGCCTGCGAGATCTCTCCGTCTATAGTGCACACGCACGCAACCGCAAAAAGGTCGCGCGCACGACAGAAACGAAGTCGATATCCGTTGAATCCCGGATCCTCACGGCTCGCTTTTTCGAGAACAGCTTGTCCCGCCTCGGCCATTCGGTCATAACCGCGAGATAGACCGAGCTTGCTTCGCGTGTAACCGACCAGCGTCCGGGGCACCGTTGCGAAATGAAAATGACGAGCGATCCTGATCCACATGTCCCAGTCGGACCTCATCGGCAGCGACTCGTCGAACTGTCCGACGACGTCGAACGCCGCGCGCCGGATGAGCGCAACGCTTCCTCCCGAAATCATGTCCCATACCAGAACCTCGTCATAAACGATGCCGTTGGCGTTGCCGCCAAACCTCCAGCCCAGGCATTTATGCTCCTCATCGATCACGGCTGAGTAGCACGACGCGAGGCCCGCCAGCGGCTGCGAATCCAACAGCGCTACCTGGAGGGCGAGCTTCTCAGGGTGCCACAGATCGTCATGGTCGAGAAATGCGATCAGGCCCCCACGCGCTTCGCGAATTCCCCGGTTCCTCGCTCCGGCCAGACCTGTGTTGTCCTGCTCGATCAGCCGGACGCGCGAATCCTGAGCGACAACGCCGCGTACCACAGCCGCGGTTTGATCTTTCGATCCGTCATCGATCACTATCACCTCGATGTCGCGGAGTGTCTGCCTCAGCGCAGTAGCAAGCGTCGCTTCGATAAAACGCTCGGCGTTCCATGCAGGCACTACGACACTTACCCGCGGCACAGACAGATCCAGTGTGATAGCGCTCATCCCACTGGCGTCAGCATCACCCGCCAGTCAGAGCTGGGCCGCCAGTGACGCCACACTCCATACTCGTATGGGCCGTCGGACACGGTTCGCCATCGATATCCCTGCGCCAGCTCCTCGGCAAAGATTCTGCCCACATGTCGCGATAGTCCTTCGCCAAGGCAGGCGCGTCGAAGGCCTGCGCCGAACGGAGCGTATTCGCGACGCTGATACGACCGCGCCAGAAAGCGATCGGGATCGAATTTTTCAGGATCCTCGAAAACCGTCGGATCCCGATGGCTTTCGCGCACGCAGACGCGAACGAGCCAGCCCTCGGGGATTACGACGTCATCGTGGGTTATCGTCTGGTTGGCCACCCGGTACAGGTGCTCCATCTGCTCGAGCCTGAGAGTCTCCATTACGACTCTCGACGACAATGACATCCCATCAGATTGTTCTGAGCGGCTCGATGCACTCGCGGCGCGGAGGCGTTCTGCCCATTCGTGGTGCTCGGTCAACATCCGGAATATCCACTGAAGCAGTCCGGAGACGTCGCCCCAGCTGAAGTGCATCAGATAGATGAGATTGCCGGAGATGGTCGGGTCGTCCAGCGGTGCCCGGCCGTTCGCCGACATCGCAGCGAGAATGCTGCGTGGCGCCGCATTCATCGATGCTCCGTCACCGGAAGCCCGTTCCCTCAGGAGTTGTTCGATGTCCGCAATCGCGGCTCTGACTTCGTCATCGGACGCACCGGCGCGATTGCGGAAATCGATTTTCAAATAGAGCGACCTCAGCCGCGCGAATTCGGGAGTTCCGGGCTCTATGCCGAAAAACAATCGCGCCCAGATGTCAAAAACGACGCGCTGGATGTGGTGCCGCGGCCGCACTCCTTCGTCGTTGGAACCGATCCCGGCTTCGATCATTCGAGCGAGCTCGGAACGAAACGTTTTGCGCATGAACGACTCGAGGGGCTCAAAAACCGCAGGCACGATTGCTTTCCGGAACGCCTCTTTGGTGAT
>JBDTNA010000576.1:0-1783 GCA_039933985.1 Gemmatimonadales bacterium
CACCCCGTCGCGTCACTTTCCACTTGGCTCAGTGATGAGCCTGCGACGCCGCTACGAGCTGCTGAATCTCGCAAACGAAACCGGAGCATGGATCATCGAGGACGATTACGACAGCGAGATCAGATATACAGGAAGTCCTATTCAGGCGCTCCAGGGCCTCGATGCAACCGGACGCGTGATCTACACAGGCACTTTCAGCAAGATTCTTTTTCCGTCTCTCCGTCTCGGCTACATGGTCATCCCGCCGGCGCTCGTGGATGCATTCTTCGCGGCGAGAGTGATAACGAGTCTGCAGGTATCAACGCCGCCGCAGGCTGTTCTCACTGAATTCATCGAAGGCGGACATCTCTACCGTCATCTTCGCCGAATGCGGAGCCTTTACGCCGAGCGGCAGCACGTGCTGATCGATGCGATCGCCGATGAGCTGCGCGACCTCGTTGAGATTCGTCCGGCAGATGCGGGAATGCACCTGGTAGGATGGCTTCGCGGTGGGCTTTCAGCGCAAGTCGTATCGAATGCTGCTCAGGGCGAAGGGATCGACGTGAATCCGCTGTCGAGATACTGCATCGATCCTTGTCGTCGCGAAGCCCTGCTGTTCGGCTACACTGGAGTGCGGCCACCAATTATCTGGCGGTCGATTCGCGAGCTTTCCGCCGTGATGCGGCGGCTTCGAAAAACCTGACTACTCGGCCGTTGCGATAATCTCGAGAACGCCAGGCGTGACCACTCGCGCATGGGGATTAGCCTCGGCTCTTTGAAAAGCCTCGGTCGCCAGCTCACCCTTTTCCGATGTAAGAAATCCGAGATCGACCAGTCGTTGCACTCCTGTTCCAACGAATGCCCTGGGCCATTGCCAGAAAAAATCCTGCGGCGACACAACCTCGACCAAAGGTTTGACGTCGGCGACTCTGAATCCTTCGGTGGGAAGCCAGGGCAGGAGATCGACCGCGATATTCGTCTCGCCGCCGTTTGCGCGCCAGCTCGTCATGACGGCTGCAACAAACTCCTCGAAGTCCGGCTCGCGGGGAATGAGGCTCCACATGCGGTAGTCGAAGTACTCGTGAATCACGAGAGAAGCACCCGGAACGAGCGAGCCCCGAATCTTTTGCAAGAGCTCTCGCGGTTTCTGCACGAATGCGAAAACCCATCTGCACCATGCGCCGTCAGCGGATAGCGCAGGGAAGTTCGGCGAGTCGAGATCGATATCGACGACATCGACATGGCGATGAGGCTCAGCGGCGAGGCGCTTCTGAAGGTGCTCGAGGAATCGTGGAGATCGCTCTAGTCCGGTGATGTGTCCCGATGGTCCAACGATATCTGACAGATCGAACGTCGCGTACCCTGGTCCGCAGCCAATGTCGAGGATGTGCTGGCCGGCGGTGAAGCCGGCGCGTCGCCATGCGTCCGACGCACGCGGCCGCCAGACCGCATGCTGGAGTCCGAGTCGCCGAAGCTCATCGTCCTCTGTTCCAAGAACGTAATCGCCGGCGTCGAGATCTTTTGACATGGCGGTAAAGCTACGACTGGACTATCTGCCGAGTCGATAGCTCGCTTTCACGAACAACACGTTCTTCGCTGGAACGTCCAGCACCCGATTGATGCCGTCCTGGTAATCATCGCTCAACAGTCCCTCTCCATCGCGGCTTTGCTGCCAGACGACGTAGACTGAAGATCCACCACGATACTCCCACCGCAGCACGGCATTGACGCGAAGTGCACGACTGACGAAGCTCCGTTGATTCGAGCCTCCGATGACGAAGGGTGATGCAGAGCCGGCTCCGTC
>JBDTNA010000577.1:0-1775 GCA_039933985.1 Gemmatimonadales bacterium
GGCAGATTCAATCCTACCAGCCCGACGAAGGTGGACGGATTTACGACCGCAACGGAGCCCTGATGGGCCGCCTCGCGATCGTCCGACGATTGAATGTACCTATCTCCCAGGTTCCGGTGCATGTCCGCCAGGCGTTCATCGCGACCGAAGACCGCCGGTTCTACAAGCACAAGGGCGTTGATTGGCGCGGATTCATTCGCGCGTCTCTCCGCAATGTGAAATCGTTTGGGGTGCGCGAGGGGTTCAGCACAATCACGATGCAGGCCGCCCGCAACAGCTTCGTGGTGCGGAAGTACAAGAACCGCTCGCTGGCACAAAAGCTGACCGAGCTCCGGGTGGCGCGACTGATGGAGAAGTCTCTCTCGAAAGACCAGATCCTTCAGCTGTATCTGAACGCGATCTATATGGGGAATGGCGTGTACGGAGTGGAAGCGGCGAGCCGCGATCTCTTTGCAAAGAGCGTCAACAACCTCACGCTCCCCGAGGCGGCGATGCTCGCTGCTTTGCCGAAAGCACCCTCCTTCTACACGCCCCGCCGCAATCCGGCACGCGCACTCGCGCGGCGGAACCTCGTGCTGGGCCTGATGGTCGACCAGGGTTACGTATCACGAGGTCGACTGAGTGAACTGACTGCCACGCGGCTTCGCATTGCGAGCAACGAATGGCGCCCTGATACGAGCAAGGATTCATACGCGCTCGACGCAGTTCGCGCGTTCACCGATTCGGTTCTCGCCGGTCGTGAAGAGGACGTTGCCGATTACACGGTTTTCACAACGCTCGACAGAAAGGCTCAACTGGCTTCCGATCGGGCGGTAACGCGCCGCGCATCAGCCATTCAGTCGGAGTCGAGCGGACGGTGGAATGGAGTCCGCCACTATATACAGGGCGCAGGTGTCGCGATCGATCCTCGAAACGGTGACATCCGCGCGCTCACCGGCGGACGCAGATACGAGCGCGGTAATTACAACAGAGCGCTCAAGGCAAAGCGACAGCCGGGATCCGCGTTCAAGCCATTCGTCTACGTTGCGGCGCTTGCCGCGGGTTACTCGCCTGCCTCGGATGTTCGAGATGAGCCAGTCGAAGTCGTTCAGGGCCGCAACGTCTGGAGTCCGTCCAACTACAACGACGAATACATCGGCCTCATCACGTTCCGCCGCGCGCTGATGCGATCATCGAATGCCGCTGCGGTGCGAGTCAGCCAATCCGTTGGGATGGGGCGAATCATCGAAGGTGCACACCGGATGGGAATCGACAGCGACATCCCGAACTATCCGGCCGTCGCACTCGGCGCGCTCGACGTTACACCGATCGAGCTCGTTCGCGCGTATGCGCCGTTCGCGAATGGTGGAATGCGAGTCACGCCACGTCTCGTTCGGCGAATAGAATCGCGTGATGGAGAAGTCCTGTGGACGAGTGAACCCGTCCCGGTTCAGCGCGTGATCGATCCCCGTGACGCGTACCAGCTGACGTCGATGCTGCGCGCGGTTGTCGACTACGGAACTGGACGACCGATCCGTGACTGGGGTGCAAAGGGAATGATCGCCGGAAAAACGGGAACGACGAACAACGGAACCGACGTGTGGTTCGTCGGCTACACGCCGAACCTCGTCGCGGCATTCTGGTTTGGTTACGACGACCCGCACGCGATCAGCTACGACGCGTCTGGCGGCCGGCTGGCTGCGCCCGCCTGGGCGGAGTTTTACACACAGGGCTGGACCGAGCCAGTTCCTCCGGATTCATGGCAGCCGCCGGCCGGCCTCGACGAAGCCGTGATG
>JBDTNA010000578.1:0-1761 GCA_039933985.1 Gemmatimonadales bacterium
GGGACTGAGTCGCGCACTGCTCGGGAGCGTGGCGGATCGGCTCATTCGACGTAGCGCGACCCCGGTGCTTCTCGTGCGTCCCGTCGATGGAAGCGGCGCGCCCGGGGTGAAGTGGCCACCGGCCCGCGTGTTGGTTCCCCTCGACGGATCTGGACTGAGTGAAGAGGTGCTCGCCCCGTTGACGCAGCTCATCGGCCTGGCTGGGAAAGAATTGTTTCTGCTTCGCATCGTTGAACCCGTGCCGTCCCTCGAGCCGTTCCCCGATATCGCGGACATCGCCGACGGAGACGCGACGGGGGAGATACGTGACGCTGACAACGCTCAGGCAGCTGAAGAGGGTCTGCGATACCTCGACGAGTTCGCGGCGCGTCTACTTGGCGACGGCGTGCGCGCGCGAACGCACGTCGCGATACATGCATCTGCTGCGGATGCCATCCTCGAGTATGCGCACGAGAGCGGAGCGGATCTCATCGCGCTAGCTACGCACGGCCGGAGCGGGCTCACACGCGCATTCGTGGGAAGCGTGGCGGATGAGGTGATGCGCAGGGCAACAGTGTCGGTCTTGATCGTCGGCCCCGACAGGGACCCGGCAGAGGGAACGCAGCAATGACGCGATGACCCCAGGATCGGTCTCCAATCCTGAGGTAATGCGCTGCGGTCAGCCGGATTCGCGACGCGCGGGACTAATTCGCGCTTTTCTCCTAGGGTGATGGATGCGCGAAAGTGTGAATGTATTTCACGATCGCATCGATCTCCTCCGCACTGAGCTTGCCTCCCATCGCCTTCATGTTGCGCCCCTTTCCCTTCGCGATCGATTCGGCGAGTTGCTTGTCCGTGTGTTTCTTGTAGAACTCCGGATCTGTGAGCTTCGGAATCTTCTTGTCATCCCGGACAGCTTGCTTCGTTGGCTCGCCACGAACTCCGTGGCACTGCTTGCAGTTCTTGAGGTACAACTCCTTCCCGTCGGGAGCCGCCCACGTCAGGGCGTCACCGTGCTTCACCGCCGCAGCAGGATGGTAAGCGGCAAGCAACGCAATCAATGCCACTGGAATAACAATGACGCCGGCAATCTCGTGCGGTTTCAACATGTTGGGCCTCGTGTGTTCGTCAGTTAGTCAAAATGCAAATCTGAGCTCCGCCGCCACGGTGTTCCGTCTCGGTCCGGTAGCCTCAGGCGGAAGATCGCGGAAATATTCGATGCCGAAGCGCATGTACTCCGGAACGTTGATTGGTAACACGCCACCGAAGACGATTCGCTTCACTGCGTCATCGCCGGTTTTGCTGTCAGGATCCAGCAGCTCGTAACGTCCGTACAGCGTCAGGTAGTTCTTCTGAACGGTGTAGGCCCCCGAGACCCAATACCCCTTCCCGGAAAGCGTTCTCGCGCTGAAATCGGATGAAGCTCCAAGCGGGAGACCAGAATCGCGGCTGTAGACGAATCCAGCGAGACCCTCAAACGGCCCGACATACCTGTTGGCGGAAATACCCAGCCGAGTGTACCGCGACCGAAGATCGGGCTCCCCCGGCGCGAGACCGGCTATTGTGCCGAAGTAACCCACCGCCGTGACGCCACCGCCTCTGTCATCCCACATGTACTGATTTGTCACTACCCAGTCCATGCGGGTGCTCGCCACGCTTTCCATCTCGTCGCCTTCGGCCGGCCTCAACCCGTTAACCAGCTGCACCGAAGTGCGGTTGCGGCTCCCTGCAACGTAGAAGGCCTCGAGACCCGCAACGTCGCCGGAAAAACGAAATGGGCTG
>JBDTNA010000579.1:0-1713 GCA_039933985.1 Gemmatimonadales bacterium
GGCGCCGTGAGCGCAGAGCTGCGCACAGGCCGGATGTCTCTCGCAAGCGCGTTGGCAGTCTGGACACGCGTAGTTGCGACAATGTTGAGCGCTGGTGTGCCGCTCGAAAGGGCACTTTCATTTCCGACTTCTGAAGCGGGTAATGACTTGTTGGACGCCGCCGTTTCAGAAGTGCGCAAGGACATTCGCGATGGAGCCTCGTTCGCATCGGCGATGAGAAAGCATCCGAGAGCCTTCTCACAGCTCTACGTCGCGATGGTATCCGCCGGCGAGGAAACTGGCGCGCTCGATCAGGTTCTGCTGCGACTCGCTGACAATCTCGATGAATCGGCAGAGCTTCGCGCGCGAATCAGGGGCGCACTGCTCTATCCAGCCCTTATGGCGTTCGTCGCAGCTATCGGCGTGACGATCATTCTTCTTTTTGTCGTTCCGCGATTCGTCGATATGCTCGGTGAGATCGGCGGTACGCTCCCCGTCTCGACCCGTTTGCTCATCGGCGCGAGCCACATCGCCACCACGTTCTGGTGGCTCTGGCTTCTGATCGGTCTCGTTACATTCTTCGGCGTTCGAAGATGGATCTCGCAGCCCGCGAATCGACTGACGTGGGATCGCTTGCGCCTGGACTTTCCAGTAACGGGCTCCCTCGAGCGCACTCAAGTGGCGGCACAGTTCACCCGGAACATGGGACTTCTTCAACAAAGTGGAGTTGGAATTCTTTCCTCACTTCGCATCGCCCGCTCGGGCGTTTCCAACTCAGCGATATCGGCGCGCATCGAGCGCGCGGCTGAGGGCGTATCGCAAGGGCGTCGCCTTGGAGCCGAGCTTCACGGTGCTTTGCCCCCAGTCGCAGTTCAGCTCATCGCACTCGGCGAAGAAACTGGGCGACTCGGTGAGCTTTGTCTCCGCGCAGCCGACACGTTCGACCGTGACGTTTCGCGGCGGCTGCGAACGGCGATCGGACTGCTCGAACCGACATTGATCATTATCTTCGGAGTGATCGTCGGATTCGTCGCGCTCGCAATGCTTCAGGCCATCTACAGCATCAATGCGAATGTTCTTTGAAAGATCGGGATTTACGCAAACGCGTCGGCGTGCGGGGCTGACGCTCATCGAGCTGATAGTAGTATTGATCGTGATTGGCCTGCTCGCCGGTCTCGTCGCTCCGCAGATACTCGGAAGAGTTGCGGATGCTCGAATAACGACTGCTCGCGCGCAGGTCGAGCTTCTTGGCGTAGCCCTCGAGAATTACCGGCTCGACAACGGGATCTATCCCGGCAGCTCGCAGGGACTTGAAGCGTTGAGAGCGAAGCCGGCCGGATCGCCCGAGCCGCGAAACTGGCGCGGGCCGTACATCCGTAAGCCCGTCCCGCTGGATCCCTGGGGCCGCGCATATCTCTATCGGAGCCCGGGCGACAAGGACCGCAACGGGTTCGAGCTCCAGACTTTTGGACGCGACGGAAAACCAGGCGGCACAGAAGAGGATGCCGATTTCGGAGGCTAGTCAGTCGGGCTTTTCGACTTATTGTTGTGAATGAGACAAAGGGGGATAACGTTGTCTCCTGAGGGTCGTCTAATTGAAGTGACGCGGCGCGGCTTACTTCCGATTCGCTTGGTCACTTTCACAGCTCGGTATGCGGAGGAATTCGGGATGAGTGCAACGCCTGTTGAACGAGACTCTATCCATGATCCCGCAGTGAGTACGGCCGAGCCGAT
>JBDTNA010000580.1:0-1704 GCA_039933985.1 Gemmatimonadales bacterium
CTGCCTGATACCATCTCGCAGGATCGGATGGCCGATCTCGACAAGACATTCAAGCTATCGTCGAGCGGAAACAGCGAGATTCTTTTCGCCTGGCTGAGGAAAGTCATTGCCAACCGATACGAGCCGGGATTTCCCGCGCTCGAAAATTTCCTCACTTCGCAGGGCCGGCGGAAATTCGTCGCACCGCTCTACACCGATCTCGCAAAAACTGACTGGGGGAAGAAGATGGCGCTCGATATCTACAAGCGAGCTCGTCCGACGTATCACTCGGTATCGCAGGGGACGATCGACAAGGCTCTCGGAGTGAAGCAGTAGCGCGATGGCCGCGGACGTGGAGAAACAGATCGACGGCTTCCTGAGCGCGTATCTGCCCGAAGTCGAGGCGGCTGCGAGAGATGCGCGGCGACGAATGCGAAAGCGCCTTCCCGACGCGTTCGAGATGGTGTACGACAACTACAACGCTCTCGTTTTCGGCTACTCGTTCAGCGAGCGGCCTTCTGAAGCAATTCTGTCTCTCGCAATCATGCCTCAGTGGGTGACACTCTGCTTTCTCTTCGGCGCGAAGTTCGACGACCCGAAGAAGATTTTACGCGGTGAAGGAAACCAGGTCAGAAATATCCGGCTCGGATCACCCGGTGATTTCGACAGTGAGGATGTCAGCGGTTTCATCGAACAGGCGATCCGGACATCTCCAGCGACACGTGATTCGAAGCGACCTGGCACAACCGTCGTAAGATCGATTTCGAAAAAACAACGGCCCCGACGTTTATCGTCGGGACCGAAGAAAACCGCCACAAGAAGGTCGGCAAAGAAGCGCGCCTGAGAGCTGCTAGATGAACGGGCGCGGTCGCGGCCACGGCCAAGGCCACGGATTGAACGAGCTGCGTCCGGCGAGTCCTCTCACCGCAGCTTCGCGTACCTGCGGATCTTTCGAATCGAGGAGCTCACTCAGCGCGGACTCAGATCGCTCGCCCGACTTGAGGAGCGCGCGAATCAGCGCCTTGTTCACCTGCTCATTCCGTTCGGACTTGAGAGCGTCGCGAATCGCCTGAATCATGCTCGAGTCGCCGATCTGTCCGAGCGCCCACGCAGCCTTGAGTCGCGTATCTGCGCTTTCATCCTTGAGAAGCTGAATCAATCCAGCTGGTGCTTTGCCACCTTCATCGCGCATTTGACCAATTGCCCACGCCGCAGTGCCACGCACTCTCGTGCTCTTGTCGTTTACCGCGATTTGTGCGAGCGCATCCGCTGCGCCGCTTTCCTCGATCTGCCCGAGTGCCCATACGGCTGTCTCGCGAACCTTGTCATCTGAGTCGCGTCGTGCTGACGACAGCAGCGCGGTCGCGGCTGTTCTGCTCTCGATGTTCCCGAGCGCCCATGCAGACATCTCACGCACACGCGGGTCGCTGTCCTGGGTGAGCACGCCGGTGAGCGCGTCAACGGCTTCGTGCGCCTCGAGCTGACCGAGTGCCCATGCCGCGGCGCGCCGCACGACGGGAGATTCGTCCTGACGAACCACGCGAATCAATGTCGATGCAGCACGCGTCGAATCGAGTCGCCCGACTGCAGTGACGGCTGCGTGTCTCACCGTTTCCGAATTGTCGCGGAACGTGTCGAGCAGAGGATTCAGTGCGCGCCCGCTTTCCATCTTGCCGAGTGCCCATGCAGCATTCGCGCGGACGTTCGCGGCCTGATCTTTCAGCG
>JBDTNA010000581.1:0-1704 GCA_039933985.1 Gemmatimonadales bacterium
TCGTCGATCTTCCGCGGATACTCGATCTTCATGAAGGGGAAGGATCCGCGCGACGCTCACTTCATCACGAGCCGCATCTGCGGCATCTGTGGTGACAACCACGCGACATGCGCGATGTACGCGCAGAACATGGCGTTCGGCGTGCAACCGCCTGCCATCGCAGAATGGATCGTCAACCTCGGCGAGGCGGCCGAGTACATGTTCGATCACAATATCTTCCAGGACAACCTGGTCGGCGTTGACTACTGCGAGCAGATGATCAAGGCGACGAATCCGAGCGTCTGGGAGAAAGCGAAGAAGTCCGAAGCTCCTCATGCCGCAAAACACGGATATCGCACGATCGCCGACATCATGACAGCGCTGAATCCGTTCACGGGTGAGTTCTACCGTGAGACGCTTCAGGTGAGCCGCTACACCCGTGAGATGTTCTGTCTGATGGAAGGCCGCCACGTGCATCCGTCGACGCTGTATCCGGGCGGAGTCGGAACTGTTCCGACCGTTCAGCTATTTACGGATTATCTCGTGAGACTTGCGCGGTATGCCGAGTTCATGAAGAAGTGCGTTCCCCTTCACGACGACCTGTTCGACTTCATGTATGAGGCGCTGCCGGGATACGAGATGGTCGGATTCCGCCGCACGCTGCTCGGATGCTGGGGCTCGTTCAACGATCCCAACCATTGCGACTACACATACAAGAGAATGGGCGAGTGGGGCAACAAGATGTTCGTCACGCCGGGTGTCGTAGTAGACGGCAAGCTGGTCACGCACAATCTCGTAGACATCAATCTTGGTATCCGTATCCTGCTCGGCCACTCGTTCTACGATGATTGGGATCAGTCAGAGACGTTTGTGGACAAGGATCCACTCGGAAATCCTGTCGATCGCCGGCATCCGTGGAATCAGACGACGCTTCCGAAGCCGCAGAAGCGCGACTTCAACGACAAGTACAGCTGGACGATGTCGCCCCGCTGGTTTGACGGAAAGGATCATCTCGCTCTTGATACGGGCGGTGGACCGATTGCCCGGTTCTGGGCGACCGCGCTCGCCGGACTGGTTGACATCGGGTACGTTAAGGCGACGGGCACAAGCGTGAAGATGTACCTGCCGAAAACGGCAACGCTCCCCGAAGAAGAGTTCGAGTGGAAGATTCCGAAATGGAGCAATGCCCTCGAGAGAAATCGCGCGCGCACGTACTTCCAGGTCTATGCGGCTTCATGCGCCTACTACTTCATCGAGCAGGCGTTGAACGAGCTGCACGCGGGTCGCACGCGCACGTGGAATGAGTTCACGGTTCCCGACGAAGCGATCGGCTGCGGATTCCACGAAGCAGTGCGTGGCGTGCTTTCACACCACGTCGTTATTCGCAACGGCAAGATCGCGAACTATCATCCGTATCCGCCGACGCCGTGGAACGGCAGCGTGCGGGATATCTACGGAACGCCTGGACCGTACGAGGATGCGATTCAGAACACTCCGATCTTCGAAGAGAACGGTCCCGACAAGTTCAAGGGCATCGACATCATGCGCGCGGTACGCAGCTTCGATCCGTGCCTGCCGTGCGGTGTGCACATGTACCTTGGCGATGGAAAAACGCTCGAACAGCATCACGTGCCGATGTTTGGTGCGAATCCGTAATTCAAGGAGCTTCGTGACCGATGGCTACAACCACCAGGAGATCGGAGCTCGAGAGCAGGATTGAGCGTA
>JBDTNA010000582.1:0-1699 GCA_039933985.1 Gemmatimonadales bacterium
AAGAATCTTTCTCGGAGGTTTTTCTCGGTGGCCTCGGCGGCCTCGGTGGTTAATAAAGGTGTTTTCTGTTTGGCGCCGCGATCAAATCAGTCGAGTGAATTGGCGTAGACTCCTCATTTCAGCGCGTCGCGGATGGGGCCACTTGGCAGCGTCGCTAGGTGCCAATCGCTACGGAGCATGGTCGCCAATGCATGTTGCGATTGCGGGATCATCGCGCGCATGGCGATGCCCGCGCGACCGTCACCACGGAGGCATTTATGGTCAAGCCGTTGTTAGCGATGCTTTTCATGTATCTGATTCACGATGTCGTTTTCGAGCAGGTCGAGCGCGCGAGCCTTCGCATGAAGGTGGTTCAGTCGGCTGACACTACACGGTCAAAGGAATGCTCGAGCTCGGAACACCGCCAATTCGACTTCTGGATCGGAGACTGGGACGTCCTTGACGAAAAGGGGCTATTGTCGGGCACCAACACAGTGACCCCTATTCTCGGCGGATGCGTGCTGAAGGAAAGCTGGAAGTCCGACACGGAGATTGGCGAAAGCTTTAATATCTACGACACACCCACCAGGCAATGGCACCAGACGTGGGTGGACAGCAAAGGACGCGAGTGGGTTACCGCCGGAGGAATCAGGAGCGGAGCAATGGTCCTCACGCGCACTTCGCCCGGAAAAACAAATCCGAAGGAGACGATACTTCATCGATGGACATGGACGAAAGTGGACGCGAACAATGTCCGCCAGCTTTACGACGCATCGAAGGATGACGGAAAGACCTGGCAGGTGTTCTTCGACGGCAGGTATCGCCGAAAATCGGGGTGACGACCCTGATTAAGAAGCGCGCAACCAAGACGGTCATCGCCATGATTCCGCTCGACACTGCGAGGGCCGAGCCGCTTCAGGAACAGATCTACGCGAGAATCAGGGAGGACATAGTCGGCGGGAAACTCCTTCCGGGCGATCGCCTTCCGTCCACGCGCGTTCTTGCTGCGGACCTCGACGTCTCACGCAACACAGTCATGGCCGCGTTCGAGAAGCTGCGCCTCGAAGGATATGTCGTTGGCGAAGTTGGAGGAGGCACATACGTCGCAGACGTTCTTCCCGACTCAACGCTCGCTCCGGCAATCTCTGCAGCACAACCCCGTTCTGAAAGCGCTCGAAAGCCCAGGCTTTCAGAACGAGGCCGCACGCTTGCCGAAACAGACGTCAGCTGGGCATCGAAGAGCAGGACGGGAATTGCGTTTCGCGTCGGCGCGCCTGCGTTCGATTCATTCCCGTATGCGCTCTGGAACCGTCTCGAGAGCGCGATCTGGCGACATCCTACGAGAAAGCTCGTCGCGTATGGCGATCCACTCGGATACAAGCCACTTCGCGAAGCAATCGCCGCCTATCTCACGACGTCGCGCGGAGTCAAATGCGATGCAAGCTGCGTTCTCATCGTCGATGGATCGCAGCAGGCGCTGGATCTGGCGGTGAGAGTTCTAGTCGATCCGGGTCAACGCGCCTGGCTCGAGGATCCCGGCTACCTCGGCGCCCGCGCAGCGATGCGTGGAAACGGCGCGGAAGTCGTCCCGGTTCCGGTCGATGATGAAGGTCTCGACGTGGCAGAAGGGATCAGGCGATGTCCTTCGCCGAACCTCATCTACGTCACCCCGTCGCGTCACTTTCCACTTGGCTCAGTGATGAGCCTGCGACGCCGCTAC
>JBDTNA010000583.1:0-1689 GCA_039933985.1 Gemmatimonadales bacterium
CGCGACGCGGAACCCGATCCAGAGCCGGCTTCACGCTGGCAGAGCTGATCGTTGCAACCGCGATCGCGGGAATTGCAGCCGCAGCAATGACAATGACACTGTCGCGACAGCAGCGGTTCTTCGCATCGACGAGTGCAATCCTGGACGTCCGTGGCCAGATCCGCGATGGAGCGGATGTTCTTGTAAGTGATATCCGCAGTGCGGCAGTGGCACGGTTCGGATTGCCGGTAATGACTGACTCTGCGATCGAAATGTTCACCACGGTCGCAACGTCGGTCGCATGCAGCGCTCCCGTCGGCGCTACAATCGGTCTGCCGCCGCAGATTCTCGCACGCGGCAACACACTCACCTCGATCCTGTTTCTCCCTGATACAGGTGACATCGCGATGCTCTACGCCGCGTCGACAATCCGGGACTCCAGCCGTTGGGAGTCGGCGCGCATCCTGTCGTTCGCCTCTCGTGCAATCGCGAGCTCGTGTCCGGCATCGACCGGATTCACTTCCGCCGGTGACGCATCGGCGGGAAGCAGTGGCTACATGGTCACGCTCGCACAACCGCCCACCGCCGCAATACGCGAGGGTGCACCGATAATGTTCCTGCGCCGAGTGCGCTACAGCCTTTACCGTTCATCTGATGGTGAGTGGTACCTCGGCTACCGCCGATGCAATGCAGCAACTGGAGTGTGCGCAGCGATTCAGCCGGTGAGCGGGCCCTATCGCGCGTACTCGGCGTCCGCAGGATTGAGCGGTCTCTCGTTGCGCTACTACGACGAGCTGGGCACGGAGCTCACGTCGCCGTCGAACGCGGTTGCGCGCGTCGATATCGCGATGAGAGGCCAGACATCCCGCCCGGCGTCGTTGTCGGGCGACTCGCGCACGGCCTATCGTGACTCCATCGTCGTGTCAGTATCTCCGCGCAATCGGCAATGAAGTCGCGCCCGGCATTCGCGCTCGCAGCATCATTGGTGACGATCGTGCTGATTGCAGTGCTGGTCACAGGAGCGCTGTTCGCAACGCATCAGGAAACATCTGCAACCGCCGCAGAGATCCTCGATCAGCAGGCCAGTGCCTATGCTGAGCGCGCTGCGCTTCTCACGATTGCCTACTGGAGTTGCGGAGAATGTGACGCGTTGCCGGTGGGAAGCGTCATTGTACGAAGTCCATCAAGTGATCCGCCGCTCGAGAGCACGGTGTATGTGACCCGTCTCGACAGCGCGCTCTTTGTCGTTACCGCCGAAGGGAGAATCGTCTCCTCTTCAACAGTGCGGATTCGGCGCCGCATCTCTGTCGCGGTGGGATTATCCCGCGATGCAGCAGGTGTATCCCGTGCATCGCGTGTCAGCGAGCAGGCGTGGTCGGCGGCATATCAGATGTGACGCTTTCTGCTGTTACCTCGCCGCCATGTGAATCGTGTCTAGCGTGCAATCAACTGAAGTTTCCTCCCCCCTTTGGACCCATGGCAATCTTCGGCCGCAAGAAAACGACAGTAGGTCTCGACGTTGGCTCTGGCCTCATCAAGATCGCCGTAATCGATCACGGCAAAGGCGCTCCTGAGCTTGTCAAGGTCGCAATCACCAAGCTTCAGCCCGACGCAATCGTCGAAGGCGAAGTGATGGATCCCGGCATAGTGTCCGATGCGATCCGCGCCGCGCTCGATGCCGCCGACGTGAGATCGAAGCACATCGTCACC
>JBDTNA010000584.1:0-1686 GCA_039933985.1 Gemmatimonadales bacterium
CCCTTCGGCGACCAAACGACTCTGACCCCTTTGATCAGGCGTCGTCGGGCGGATAGGAGTACTCGCCGGCCAGCTCTCGAGCCGAAAGTGCCGCCCGCTGGCCCGTCCGCGCTTCAAAATGTGCAACAAATTCCGGCAGCCTCGCTGAAGTGAACCCTGTCCGCGGGAGCCCGATCGATTCGATCACCTGCTCGATCGCTTCCGGTGACCCTTCGACCTCCACAAGCAAATCCATTCGTGGGTACTCCTCGAACCGCACGACTGCACCGTGAATTGAGTACTGGGCAATCACCCGCTCTATTTCCCGGATTACCACGTATCCGAGGTTAGCGAGGATCTGCTTCAGTGACTCAGGATCACCAGCGCTTGTCGAAAGCTCTTCGCGGACTTTGTAGCCACCATCGTAGCGCGTCGGGCCTTTCCAGTCGAGGTGGCCTTCCGATTTCCCCGCATGCTCGTATACGCGGAGGCGGAGAACGTGGTCGTTCGCGACCATTTCACCGCTCGTGTCGCCATAACGGAGATCGATCAACCGACCTTCGAACGTCAGCTTGCCTCCCGCCTTTTCGACTGCCGCACGCGCCGACGCTAGTTCCGGAACAACGCTCTTGAGCTCGACCTCACGCATTCATGATCCGCTGCATTACCGCATCAGTGTCGGCGAGCGTTTCGAAAACCGCATACGCGCCATGCGACTGAAGCTCATCAACAGTGTACCGACCCGTCGCAACTCCTATCGCCCGCGCGCCGATCGACTCGCCGCAGCGAATGTCGGCAGGTGTGTCGCCGATCACGATCAATCGGTCACCGGTGACGTCCGCGCCAAGGACTTCGCGCGCGCGACGTTGCGCAACGGCGGGTAGTTCCGGACGCTCTTCGTTGTCGGAACCGAACGCATTCACCTTGAAGCGCATGACATCGATCCCGGCAGCTCCGAGTTTCGCATGAGCTCCCTGCTCGATGTTTCCAGTGAGCAATCCGAGCACGACGTTCTCCTGCCCCTCGAGCTCATCGAGCAGATCGAGCACTCCTGGGTACACGTGGACCGTTCGCTTGCCGGATGCGAGCTCGCTGCGCAGTCCTTCGAGATAAGTCGCGAGCAACACGTCCATCTGAGCGTCGATCTCAACGTCGCTCAGTCCTTCCATGCGCATTGTCTCACGAACAATCTGCCGATCGGTTTTTCCGTCGTAGCGATAGTCGCCATTGCCGGGTGAACCGAAGACTCGCGTGAGCGCCCGCTCCATCGCAATGCGCCCCACGCCACCGCTTCGCAGGATCGTCCCGTCTATGTCGAAAAGAACTACTCTCAAGTTCGTGTCAGAAAGAGGCCTGTCATGATGGTGGCTGTGCCAACGCCTTGCCAGGCAGTTGGCGATTCGTGCAGAAATATCCAGGCGACCGTGATCGCAATCACTGGCTGAAGGTTCGCATACACCGCCGTTCGCGTCGGTCCGAGCACTTTCAAGCCGCGATACCAGAAAAGGTAGGCGACGCCCATGGAGATAACACTCGCGTAGAACACGGCTCCCCACGCAGGAAGCCCCATTCCAGCCCAGTCGGTCCTCGCGAGGGCCGGTGTTGCGAACAGTAACATCGGTATCGATCCGCCGAGCATTGTGAAAGCCGACAGGTGAATGGGGTCGAGGCGGCGCGCGAATGGCTGCAGCATGACCGTGAACAACG
>JBDTNA010000585.1:0-1686 GCA_039933985.1 Gemmatimonadales bacterium
CGGAAGTGTCGCGACTGCGCCGACAAACGGAGCGAGCCATGCGATGGCCATCGCCGGACTGTCGTGCGGGCCCATCAAGGGAATGACTCCTGTCCTTTGCAGCGTCACGATCGCTATCAACGCGACGACGGTCAGGGCGTAGCTAAAAACCGAGATACCGACGGAGAGCATTCGCACGATCATCGGAATCGTCTGCGACTTCGAATCGACATGCGCGACCAGCCAGACCTGCGGAGGCTGAACTGATCCTCGCGGAGAAGCGATCAGATTTGCGCTCGAGATTCGTCCACCTGGCATTTGGCTCAGTCCCGATCTGAGAATCCACTTGCCCGAAAGGCGAAGGACGAGCAACACAGGAAGCAATATTGCGAGCGCTGCTTCCGGCAGACTGTGACTGACCGTGAGGTGGGCAAGGATGAGCGCGATGGCAACCAGTGTCGCACCGATCGGCGGGCCCCATCGCGCGGGAAGCGACGAGAACTCGAACTTCTGCTCAGTTACATCGAATCCGGCAGACGCGAGAATACCTGAGCAGTAGTTGCGGGCACTTGCCTCTTCACTGCTTCCTGCAAACCGGGGGGAAGCCGCGAGAGTGGCAACGATCTCGCGAGCGCGCGACGACAGCTGGGAGGCTGGCGTACTAGATCAACCCCATCAGCTCTTTCGTCTCTCGCAGCGTCTCGCTCGCGACCGCGTGCGCGTGCTCCGCGCCGGCGGCAAGAGTTTCGTGCACAGTGGACGGATTCGCCTTGAGCGCTTCGGCCCGCTCGCGAATCGGCGCGAGCTCGGCGGCCATGTGCTCGTGAAGGACTTTCTTGCAATCGATGCAGCCCCACCCGGCAGAGCGGCATTGCACCGCCACGTGCTCCACCGTTTCGGGCGGACTGAAGGCCTTGTGCAAATGATAGATGTTGCAGACTTCCGGTGTTCCCGGATCGGTTCGTCGCACGCGCTTTGGATCGGTGACGGCCGGTCTGAGCTTCTCCCAGATGTCCTTCGGATCTTCGAGAAGCCCGACCGTGTTGCCGAGCGACTTCGACATCTTCGCCTTTCCATCGAGTCCCATCAAACGACGCGTCGGAGTCAGCAGCGGCTTGGGCTCAGGAAAGAATCCCGCCGCGTTCTGGGGCACCGGCATTCCCGTTTCGGGCGCTGGTGCGTCCGGCGCCGAATCGTGCGCTTCGCCAACGGCGTAGCCTGGGGAAAACCTCGTGTTCCAGCGGCGGGCAATCTCGCGAGACAGCTCCAGATGCTGAACCTGATCTTCGCCGACCGGTATCAGCTCCGCCTTGTACAATAGAATGTCTGCAGCCTGGAGCACCGGGTAGTTTAGTATTCCGGCCACGACACTTTCCTGTTTTGCCGACTTCTCCTTGAACTGAACCTGCCGCTCGAGCTCGCCAAGTGGCGTGATCGCGTTGAATATCCACGCGAGTTCGGTATGTTCCGGGACCGCCGACTGAACGAACAGCGTGCATGCTTTCGGATCCAGTCCCGAGGCGAGCAGTGAAATCGCCATCTCGACGGTACGGCGCCGCAGATCATCGGGCTCGTACGGCACCGTGATGGCATGATAATCCACGATACAGAAGAACGATTCGTACTCGTGCTGAAGTGCGACCCAGTTCTTTACGGCGCCGAGGTAGTTGCCAATGTGCAGCTCGCCTGAAGGCTGAATTCCGCTGA
>JBDTNA010000586.1:0-1672 GCA_039933985.1 Gemmatimonadales bacterium
CGTCGTCCGCGGCGGCGTCTAACGCCTGCTTCATCGCGGTCATCGGCGCGGGTCGCATCCGTACCCGGCGGTTCCTCAATGACCATCGGTTCGTCAGCGGCGGTGACTTCGTGCTCGGCCGTGTACATAAGCTCGGGAGAAATCTCGAATCCGTTCTCCGTCGGCTCGTCATCGGGCGCGACGAAATCAGCCTGAAGCTGGGCCGCACCGCCGGCGACGGCGGCAAGCTCGTTGTTGAAGTCGTTCAACGAGACAATCCGCGTTTCTCCTTCCACCGAGCGAAGCGTCAACCGCTCGCGGAAGATGTCGATCGCGAGGACCTTCTCCTCGCCGCGTGTCATGACGAGAATTTTTCCTTCCTTCGGAAAGCGCTTTCTGCTCTGGACGTAGAACTCGTGCTCGTAGCGAAGACAGCACATGAGCCGCCCGCACGCTCCGGATATCTGGGCCGGGTTGAGCGACAAACGCTGGTCTTTCGCGACACCGAGGTTTACGGGACGCAGCTCGGGGAGCCATGAAGCGGAGCAGTACTGCCGGCCGCAGCGCCCGATTCCATCGAGGCGCCGGGCTTCGTCGCGCACCCCAATCTGTTTCAGCTCGATTCGCGCGCGGAAAAGCGATGCGAGGTCGCGCACGAGATTGCGGAAGTCTACGCGCTTCTCGGCGGTGAAGTAGAACGTGAGCTTCTTGCGGTCCCACTGCCACTCGGCGTCAGACAGCTTCATCGCGAGTCCGTTTGCGCGCACGCGCTCCATCGCCTTGTGGCGCGCCTCGTCATTCAGCCGGCCGAGCTCGTCGGCCGTGCCCCTGTCGCGCGAAGTAGCGATGCGAAGCGCCTTGCGCGTAGGTGCTGATGTTCCGCACCCATGAGCGCAGCCGCCATTCCGCTTCTCGGCGAGCTCGCCAAGAGCGTGGACATAACCCAGATCCTCACCGCGATCGGCATCCACGATGATCGCCGATTTTAGTGCAGGTGGATCAGGATAATCCCAGAGGAAAAACTCTTTTCTATTACCTCTAAAGGCTACTTCAACCAGATGAGCCAATACCGTTACCTGTTATCAGTTTACTCTTCCCACTGTCCCAATCGCAGGAATTTCTGCCTCCTGCGCCGCACGAGCTTCTCCGGCCGGAATTTCTTGAGCTCGTCCAGGTGCCGGTTCAATGACTCCTGGAGCACCTTCGCGGTTGCCGCGTGATCTGTGTGCGCCCCACCCGGCGGCTCCGGAACGATCTCGTCAATTACGCGGAGCTCGAACAGATCCGGCGCGGTTATTCGCAGAGCCGTTGCGGCTTTTTCGCGCATCTCCGGACTCTTCCCGTCCTTCCACAGAATCGTCGCGCATCCTTCGACGCTGATCACCGAGTACACGGCGTTCTCGAGCATCAGCACTCGATCGGCGACACCAAGAGCAAGCGCGCCTCCCGATCCGCCTTCGCCAATAACCGTCGCAATGATAGGAACCGTAAGCTGGCTCATCTCGAGCAGATTGCGCGCAATCGCCTCAGACTGTCCGCGCTCCTCGGCGCCGATTCCTGCCCATGCTCCCATAGTATCGATGAACGTGAGCACCGGAACGTGGAATTTTTCTGCGAGCTTCATGAGGCGTAGCGCTTTCCTGTAGCCTTCGGGATGCGGCATGCCGAAGTTCCGCTTCAGGAGCTCCTTCGT
>JBDTNA010000587.1:0-1672 GCA_039933985.1 Gemmatimonadales bacterium
GGTGATTGTGGCACAACCTGGGTCTGCGCCTGGATCGCTACCGTACTGAATACAACGCAAATGATGAAGCACACCGCGGCTCGAACAGCCCGCCTTGCACCGGCGACGCGTTTCTGCTTGCCGGATTTTTTCTCAATTCGGTCCAGGACTTCACGCGCGAGGCCTCGCTCCGTCATTCCGTCCTCGGCTTTCTGCATTACTTCCATGATGTCGCAGCCGGCGGCCGCGAAACGTCGCGTCTGCGCTTCGCCGAATTCCTTCCAGATTGCAAAAAGCTCTTTCGATATCCGCCGTCCCCTCGGGGTGAGGTCGATCATTCGCCGCCGAGCATCGGCCGGATCACGCACAGCGGCGATGATCCCGGCCGACGCCATCTCATCGGTGATGCCTATTACTCCCGGATGCGTCAGCCTCAGCCGCTCGGCGATCTGGCCGACTGCCAGAGGTCCCTCGGCGTAGAGTAGCTGGTGAGTCGACGCCCATCGTCCGCGGAAAGTGAGCCCTCTTGTCTCATAGATCTCTTCCGCGGTGCGGAGAAGAGTCTCAGTCATTCGGCGGAAGCGGTGGTCGAGAACCACCATGCCAAGCTGGCGGATATAGTCCATTGTCAGAGCCGGAATAGGTTACTGCTTACGTAAGTGGTAACGGTTCGACCCGCGCTTCACCTATAAGGTTGCTTCCCGGCTTGCTCCCATATCCACGGGCGCTTGACCGTGTAAACCGGCATCGCATTCAGCTCGTGCTCGGCTCAGCGTAGCCGATGGAGATCCTTGTACCACAGAAGCTGAATCTCATCCGGAAAGGCGGGGTAGGCCGAGCGAGCGATCCCGCCGAGCCGGCAGCGCTGCATGCGGTAGAATCTGCAGGCCGGCACATTGACGTTCTGCGTTTCGATCTTGAGTTGAATGCACCCTTTTGCAGCCGCCCATTCTTCCGCTGCAAGAAACAGTGCTGAACCGATTCCGATCCGGCGCTTTTTCGGATCAACGCGAAGATCCCAGAGGACAGCCAGGTCTTTGCGGCCTTCCAGCATTGTGACACCATCGGTGTCGTGGGCGATCAATGCGGTGCCTGCGCGCTCACCACCTGCGTAGGCGCCAATCAATCCCCAGTTAGTCAGATCGAATTCGTTGATCCAGTCGCGCGGACTGTTTCCGGGAATAGAGTCGTAATCCTTGATGAAAGGCTTGTCGACCGTGCGCTCGACCAAGGCGTAATGGCCGGCGACGTCAGAGTTTTCGACATAGAACACACGCATCACCTCGAACGCGATTGAGATATCCGTGAGTCGCTCGAGCGAGTCGATCCGCTCGTCGACGAGCGTTATCTCCACTTCAGCTCGCGTACTGGTCGGCGAATACGCGAGTCTCATCCGGTGCTTCGAATCTCTTGAGAATCACTTCGTCCATTTCGATGCTCCGATCGGTAGCGCTAAAGATCAAGCGCGGTGGGATGAAGCGGCTGATACAGACCGAGCTCGCCACCACTCGGCATTACGATTCTTGTGACCCGACCCCACGGCTGCTCGGAAACTGGTTTGCACTCGACACCGCGAGCCGACAGCTCCTGAATAGTTTTATCGACGTCCTCGCACATCAGGTAGAGCTCGGATCTCAGAGCGCGCTCCGCTTCGTCGTCGCCTTCACCATGCTCTGCCGGATGAAGCGCAACT
>JBDTNA010000588.1:0-1671 GCA_039933985.1 Gemmatimonadales bacterium
CGGGAATGAGGGTGGGGAGCAGCTGGTTTACGGCGCGAAGCCCGCTGCGCCATGCGTCGGAAGCGAGGCCGCCGGCGTTTCCGCGCGCGACAGTTGAATCGCCTGCGACGTCATTCAACTCGAGGAACACATCGGCAGAATCTCCACGAGCGACAACGCGACCAATCATATAGTATGCGGCGCGCTTGGAGCGGGCGATGCTTCGAGCTTCGCTGCCCGGAAGATTTCGGATGTCCTGCCGAAGTGCGGCAGGAAGCAGGGGCCAGGCGTCGATCCATTTCAGCGGCCCCGCGCCGTCGAGAGCGGTGCCGATCATCGTGCCAAGATCCTCGCCGACAGAGTGAGATCCCCTGAAGTCCTCAGGCACGATTAGCGGATACACCATCACGCGATTGGGATCGAGTGCTGGAGGTGCGGGCCTCGTAAGCTTCCACGCGGCGAATGCCGCCGCGACAATCACGAGGCCCGCGAATACGATACGGCCGCGCTTCCTCCTGCGCAGCGGCTCGACGACGGCGGGCTCCCCGCTTCGATCGGTCGCGGCCGGATCAATTTCAGCCGATGTCAGCGCGGTTCTTAGTGCGGTATTCTCGAGATCGAGCCCGACTCCGGAGGAAGCAACTGCCGCCGGTATTGGTCCCGATGAAAAAAGCGCGTTCTGTTCGGGCGGAGTGGATCCGCCTGAGATGAAGCGCTCTTCCGAGCTCAATCTTTGAATTGCGTCGCTCAGCTCGGCTGCAGTCTGAAAACGGTCGCTTGCGGATTTCGAGAGGGCTTTGCGAACGAGCGCATCGACGGACGCTCTCGCCGGACCGTGCGCTGTCATCAGGGGAGGTACTGCCTCTCTCCAGTGCTTCGCCATCAGCGCGCGAGGAGTCGCGGCAGCGAACGGCGGATGTCCGGAGATCATTTCATAGAGAACGCAGCCGAGGCTGTAGATGTCGCTTCTTCCGTCGACCTGCTCGCCGGCGGCTTGCTCGGGGCTCATGTACGCAGCGGTGCCGACTGCTATGCCGGTGCGCGTGAGATTCTGTTCGCTTGCCGCTTCGACGGTGCGAGCGACGCCGAAGTCGGCGACGACTGCGTGTCCGTGAGCGAGGAGAATGTTCGACGGCTTTACGTCGCGATGGACGAAGCCTTGAGCGTGCGCATGCTGAAGTGCGTCCGCAACTTCGCACGCAATCTCGAGTGCGTCTCGGGGCGGCATTGCACCGTCGAGGCGGATCTTCTGCTCGATCGTCGGACCGTCGACGAACGGCATCACATAGTATGGGAGCCCATTCACTTCTCCCGAGTCGAACACCGGGAGAATGTGCGGATGCTGAAGCCCGGCGGTGATTCTTATCTCCCGCGTGAAGCGCTCGCCGCCAACGACGCTGGCAAAGTCCGGGGTGAGAACCTTGACTGCTACGCGGTTTCCGTGACGAAGATCGCGGGCGAGGTACACGGTCGCCATGCCGCCGCGGCCGACCTCGCGCTCGATCGAGTAGCGGTCATCCACGATTCCGGTGAGTACCACGGGCGAGTTGGTGTTTTGTTAGATGGAGAGGACGAAGTTATGAATTGGTACAGTTTCGCGCGAGGTGGATGCTCTTAGACCGGTGACTCCGACTGGTGACCGGTGACTCCGACTGGTGACCGGTGACTCCGACTGGTGACCGGTGACTCCGA
>JBDTNA010000589.1:0-1615 GCA_039933985.1 Gemmatimonadales bacterium
TCGCGAATCACGGCGCGGATCGACGAAGCGATGATCGAGATAACGCTGACGACGATTGCGGCTTACGGCTCGTTCGTCATCGCCGAGCAGTTTCATTTCTCCGGTGTGATCGCGACGGTGACGGCGGGCCTGATATTCGGGAATTACGGCCGGCGCATCGGCATGTCTCCCTCGACGCAGCTCTCGGTTCAGAATTTCTGGGAATACATTGCCTTCGCTCTCAACTCCGTGATCTTTCTGCTCATCGGGTTCGACGTCGGCCCGGGAATGCTGCTGGCGTCGTGGAAGATCATCGTCATAGCGTTCGCCGCGATGCTGCTCGCGCGAACCGCTCTGATTCTAACCGTCACGTCCATACTCAGCCGGACAGACGAGCGTATTCCATTCACGTGGGGTCTGGCGCTCACGTGGTCGGGCTTGCGCGGCGCGCTCTCGATGGTGCTCGCGCTGGCTCTATCACCCCAGTTTCCGGGACGTGACCTGCTGGTGGCGATGACATTCGGAGTGGTGATCGCGTCGATCCTGATTCAGGGACTTTCGATGCCCGTGATGCTCAAGCGTCTTGGTATCGTCAATTCAGAGGAGTCGCGGCTCACATACGATCTCGCGCGCGCACGTCTGCACATTTCTTCGCGCCTTGGCCGCGAAATCGACAGAATGCGACACAATCACGCCGCGCCGCCCGAGGTTCTCGACGGAATAGCTGAAGACGTTGCGCTGCGAAATGAAACTGCGCGCGACACGCTGCGATTATTCCACGGCGAGCGCGCCGAGCTCAAGCGGGAAGCGACCGTTGCGGTCGTCGAGCATCTGTTGAGGGTAGAGAAAGCGGAGCTGATCGAGCGCATGCGGGAAGGCCTGATGCGTCGCGAGATCTTCGATATGCTCGCCCGCGACGTGGATTCACGTGTGGTCCATCTGCGCACCGGCAAGTTCGAAGGGCTCGATGACCTGCTCAAAGTCATGAGCCATCGAGATCCCGCCGCCACCGAGACAGCAGGCGAGGAAGCCGAAGCTCAGGTGGAAGCGCCGTCAGAGACGGAAACAACTCAGTAGCCGCGTCAGCACATCATCTGGCGCTGATGCGTCGTCAGTAACTCTCCGCGGCCTCGGTGAAGTAATACGGAGCCTGATACGCTCCTGTTTTTTCTTTCTCGATCTGTCGGAGAAGATCATTCAGCAATGATGACGCTCCGAAGCGATAGCGACTGGAATTCAGCCATGCGTCCCCGAGCGTTTCCTTCACCGCAACGAGATAGTGTAGCGCCTGCTTCGCGTTCTTGATTCCGCCCGCCGGCTTCATGCCGATCGCTGTCCCGGTCTCGAGATAGAAATCGCGAATCGCCTCGAGCATCACCTGCGTGTTCCCGAGTGTCGCCGAACCGGATGCCTTGCCAGTCGACGTCTTGATGAAATCTCCTTCGCGGAGGACGCGCATCGCGAGATACGACGCTGCGCGAATCTTGTCGTAGCTCTCGAGCTCCGAGACTTCGAGAATCACCTTGAGCGTCGCATCGCCTGTCGCCTCTACAATTGAAGCGATCTCATCCTGAACGCGCTGGAATTCGCCGGACAGAAATGCGCCGCGATTGATCACCATGTCGACTTCGTCCGC
>JBDTNA010000590.1:0-1602 GCA_039933985.1 Gemmatimonadales bacterium
ATCCATTCGGCCACGAAGTATCTGAGTGGGCATTACGACATTCTGTGTGGCGCAGTGGCCGGAACATCGTCTTACATAGAGGAAGTCAGGCGGAAAATGATCGTCTGGGGACAAGCCCCGGATCCATTCGCCTGCTGGCTCCTCGAGCGGGGTATGAAGACGCTGGACGTCCGCGTTACCCGCGCCAACGAAAACGCGATGCGCATCGCACAGTGGTGCGCTGAACGACCCGAGATAAGCACAGTGCATTATGCTGGACTCCCCAATCATCCCGACCACGCGCTCGCGAAGCAGATGCTCGACGGCTTCGGAGGGCTGCTGGCAATCGAGCTTGCCGGCGGCGC
Organism: Gemmatimonadales bacterium; assembly: GCA_039933985.1. Taxonomy (GTDB): domain Bacteria; phylum Gemmatimonadota; class Gemmatimonadetes; order Gemmatimonadales; family Gemmatimonadaceae; genus UBA4720. The sequence continues at coordinate 345 of JBDTNA010000590.1, forward strand.
AGCAGCGGCTGATCGTTTCGTGCGAAAGCTCAAGATGATCGCGCACGCGTCGAGCTTTGGTGGAGTCGACAGCCTCGTGATCGAGCCACGCTTCAGCTCGCATTATAACATGACGAGCGAAGAGCGAGCAGCCATCGGAATTCCCGACGGCTTTCTCCGTCTCAACATCGGCATCGAAGATGCCGACGATATCATCGCCGATATTCAGCAGGCGCTGCAGCAGTAGAGGATGATCCGACTTCATGATGTCGCAAAGGAATACACGAGAACACGTGTAGCCTTGAGTCACGTCACCTTTCAGGTGAAGCGTGGCGAGTTCGTCTTCCTCATCGGTCCAAGTGGCTCGGGCAAGACGACGATTCTCAAGCTTCTCTATATGGAAGAGAAGCCGACGCACGGCGATGCCTGGGTCAACGGCGTCCACGCCAACACGGCCAAGCGAAAAGAGATCTCGCAGCTCAGGCGAAAGCTGGGAATCGTCTTCCAGGATTTCCGGCTGCTCGAGGACCGAACGGCCGAGCAGAATGTCGCTTTCGCGCTCGAGGTGACGGGCGCGCCGTCGGGCCAGATTCCCCAGCGCGTGTCGCGCGTTCTCGCGCAGGTTGGATTGTCGTCGAAGGCCACGCAGTTACCCCGACAGCTTTCCGGCGGAGAGCAGCAGCGTGTCGCGATCGCTCGTGCTCTCGTCAATGATCCGTTTTTTCTTCTTGCCGACGAGCCAACGGGAAATCTCGACGAGCGCGCAACGCGCGGAATCTTTCAGCTTCTGCGCGACATCAACGCCGCCGGAACTTCGGTAATCATGGCGACGCACGATCTCGAGATCGTTCGCAAAGCAGATGAGGCGCGAACGATCGAGCTCAATCACGGTCGTGTCGTATTCGACTCCGAAGAAACGCCACCCCCCGAAACGCGCTACACACCCCTGCTCGGCCAGCCTGCGATTGGCGGTCCAAGCGAGGGCAACTGGCCCTCGCCACCCGTCGAGGGGAAAGAATAGATGCTATCGGTCAGAGAGGCGTGGAACGCCAGCCGGCGCGCGCCGTTGTTGAGTATGCTCGGCGTAATCACGATCGCGTTCTCGCTCTTCGCATTCGGACTTTTTGCGCTTGTCGCCGTCAACATCCGGCAGGCCCTGCGTGGAGTCGAAGAGCGCGTCGAAGTTCGCGCATTCGTGTCCGAAGGAACTCCGGCCGAGGCAATCTCAGCCGCAATGGCGGACATCAGCGCGTTTCCAGAAGTCGCAAAAGTGGACTAC
>JBDTNA010000591.1:0-1600 GCA_039933985.1 Gemmatimonadales bacterium
AAAGTGCAGCGGCCAGGTTTGCGCGAGCAGCTTGCGGATGACATCGAGTTCTTCAAGGAGCTGGCTGGATTCCTGTCGGCGCACACGTCGGCCGGCGACAAGGTCGACATCATCGGCGTCGTCCAGGAAGTCGAGCGCGCGCTGATCGATGAGCTGGACTATAGAACTGAAGCGCGGAACGCGGCGGCTTTCAGGCGGCAGCTGGCCGGCTTCCCGCATATCCTGATTCCGCGCGTCATCGATGCATACACGACGCACAAGGTGTTGACGACGCAGCGCGTGCGTGGAGTGAAGATCAGCGAGATACCTCCGATCACTCGCATCGACTACGACTTCGAGCAGCTGGCGGACGAATTTGCGCGTGCATATCTGCACCAGATAACGGTTACCGGTCACTTCCATGCCGATCCTCATCCGGGCAACCTCTTCGTCATTCTCCCGGGTCGTGAGAATCCGCTGACTCCGGGTGAAGCGGCGGTGATGGACCGGCGCATCGAGGAGCGGAAAGCAGCAACGCCGCTCATCAAGTCTGAAGGCGAAGCAATGAAGGCCGCAACGGACTTCGCCGATCCGAACGACCCGAAGCTGGCGATGATCGACTTCGGCATGACCGCTCAGCTGACTCAATCACTGCGCGATTCGGTAATTCGATTGCTTCTGGCGATGGCCGACAATCAGGGAGATGCCGCCGCGGATGTCCTGATCGCGATGGGTGAGCATTCCGAGACGTTCAACCGTGCGGGCTACGTCAAGAACGTTGCAAGCCTGATCGCAAAGCAAGCCGACCAGTCGATCGGCGATGCGCCGACAGGGCTCATTCTTTACGAAGCGATCAGCGTTTCATATCACGAGGGACTCAAGCTCCCCGCTGAGCTGACACTGCTTGCGAAAGCGCTGTTCAACCTCGACGAAGTGACGCGCGCGCTGGATCCGAACTTCAATCCGTCGGCAACGATACGCGATTTCGCATCGAACATCGCGAACGAGCGCGCGCGCCGCGATCTGTCGCCTCGGCGATTGTTCCAGATGGCGACCGACACGAGCGATCTCGTCAACGCACTTCCCCGGCGACTCGACGCGATCACCGAGCGCATGGCGCGCAACGATTTCGCATTCAGGGTCGACACTCCACAGCTCCCGCTATTGTTGAGGGGAATGGAGAAGATCGCGAATCGCGTGTTCGTTGGACTCGTGCTCGCCGGCCTGCTCATCGCGAGCAGCTCTCTTCTCCAATACTGGCGGAGGCTTGGCGTGATCTTCATGACGATCGCCGCCGCCCTGGGTCTGTGGATGATCGTGTCGATAATGATCAGCGACAGAAAGAAGGATGGAGCATGACGACAACCTGACGTCCGCTTCACATTCAGCACACAGTCAGGTTCTTGTAAAATGTGGCCGGTAGATGTAACCATTCTTCGCGTGGCCTTGTCGGATTCGTAATGGAATTTCAGCTTCACAATTCCGACCCGACGAGTGACATGCCCCCGAGCAAACGCAGCATCGTGATCGCCGCGAAGAAAAAGCGCGTCGCAACTCAAAGTCCCGCAAGCAACAACGACGCTCTCACGATTCTCACCAAGATCGTGCGTTCGCTAGAATC
>JBDTNA010000592.1:0-1589 GCA_039933985.1 Gemmatimonadales bacterium
ATCGCGCGCGCTTTGTCGCCGAGTCCCAGATACACCATGGCGAGATTGAACGGAAGCACAGGTGCCGTGCCCGCCATCTTCTTCAGTGTTGCGAGCTCAGCGAGCGCGCCGGTTTTGTCACCCGACGCACCGCGCGCATAGGCGAGATACGCGGTCACAAAGGGTGGCGCGTCCATAGCGGCAGACTTCGTCAGAAACGGAATGGCTTCACGGGGCTTTCCGCTTTCCAGCTTGATCCACCCTTCCAGCATCACCGGAAAGAAATAGGTCGGATCGAGCTGGTTCGCACGCTTCGCCAATTTATGGGCGCTGTCCCAATCCTTCTTGAACATGTACGCCATCGTCGCATCGATCAGGATCTGCGGCGACAGGGGATCGAGCTCGGCGGCGCGTTTGCTCTCGGCGATGGCCTCGTCGAATCTTCCGATAAATCCAAGCGCCATACCGAATTGATCGTGCGCGAAAGCATAGTTGGCGTTCAGGGCAATCGCCTTCCGGAACTCGCGCTCACATCCGACCCAGTCGTATTCATAGAACAGCTTGTAAGTAGCGAGTGACGCGTGTCCTTCGGCGGAGTTGCTGTCCAGCTGCACTGCTTTCAGCGCCGCATCGCGCGCTTTGGGGCGCGCCGCGGTCGCCGTCATTCGCCCTTCATTGTATCCCGCCCACAGGTACGCATCCGAGAGTCCCGAATACGCGGGTGCAAATGAGGGATCCAGCTTCACCGCAATCTCGAATTGCTCGATCGCCCTCTGCAGATTGTCATCGCTGGGCCGGTTGAAGAAGTAACGGCCCTTGAGATACGCATCGTGCGCATCGGGATTCACGTTCTTCGTAGAAGCCAGGCGTGATTGCTCAACCGGCGTCAGTGCCACATTGATCGCGCTCGCAATCGCGGATGCGAGCTCCGCCTGCAGCGCAAAGACATCACCTGAGCTGCGTTCGAACTTGTCGGACCATATGTGTTTATCGAGACGCGCGTTGATGAGCTGCGCGGTGATGCGCACTCTGTCACCTACGCGCACAACCGACCCTTCCACAATCGCGTCGACATTCAGTGCCCTCGCGATATCCGGCGTGGACGGGCGGTTCTTTCCCTTGAATTGCGTCGCGGAACCGCGGGAGATCACGCGGAGCGAGCTGATCGTTGCGAGATCAGCCGTGAGCTCGTCGGTCATGCCTTCGACGAAATATTCCTGCGTCGAATCACCCGAGTAGTTGTCGAGGGGTAACACCGCGATGGACCGGATCACCGGAGCAGTCGCTCCTGCAGCTGCATCGGATTGCGAGTTGCCGGAAGTGTCGGCGCGCGCTTTCCACATGATCAGCGCAGCGGCGGCGACGGCCACTGCGACTCCGGCCGGAACGATCCAGCTCCTATTCGATTTCGACAACACAGCCGGTTTTGTCAACGCATCTGCAAACTCACGGGCCGTTGCAAATCGATCTGTCGGTGACTTGGCCAGCCCGCGCATGACTGCCGCGTCCATTGATGGCGTCACGACATCACGCACCACGCGAAGCGACGTGGGTCGTTCCGTCACGAGCTTTGCGATCATGACTTGCGCCGTCGGTCCGTTGAACGGCGG
>JBDTNA010000593.1:0-1584 GCA_039933985.1 Gemmatimonadales bacterium
TAAGCACGTTCAACTTGCAATTTTGGTTGCAGACGCCCCCCCGCCGTTCGCCCGAAGGGGGGGCTGTGCTTTTCGGGAATCGTCATGCTGATAGCTTTACAGTTCCCGTTCGCCGATTTGCGTCCATTCATCCCGAGCGACACGGGGCGCGTCCCCCGCGCCTTGCTTCCAGACGCGCGGCCGGATCAGGAATTCGTCCGAGGATTCGGTCCCGTAACACAGAGAATTCGCGGAGGCTTGGACGAATGGCCCGGCGAGGAGATCTACTGTCGCGCGACAAGAGCAATCCGGTTTGATCCTGCTTTTTCCCAGATTGGAAAAGGATTTCGCGCTGCGTTTCCAACTCCACGGGGCGCATTCCGTCGCTTCATGTCGGACGGTTGCGCAGTCACACGTGTAGAGATCGGTATCGGGCACCGTCATCGCCAAAGTGCCCAAAACCTTTCAGCTGATGAAGTCGCTACCATTCTCGGTGATTTTTTGTCTGCGCCCGTTCGAATCCGGACATCGAAAGGAATTCTTACGAACGCCGCCCTCTTGCGTAGCAATAATCAGCTCGCAAGCTCCTATCTGGGGGCGACCACAAGGCGCCCCGCCGCAGGCGTGCCACTGGTTCCCACCCCTGGATGGTTCGTGTCGGGACAAGCGGTTGTGTTGATCGAGTACCGTGGCAACGAGATTTCTGAACTGCCAGCGCAGACCAGAAAGGTTGCCCTGGTAAACGTGCCGGGCGGCTCTCTCGATTATTATCAGATCCTTCATCGTAACTCGCGTGTCGGCGTTTGGTTCCTGCGAATCGACGAGACGGTTGCCACCGAACAGGTGCGGCTGCTTCGAATGCATCTCTTCCGGTTGCACGCCGAGCGGGAGGTGCTCAAGAATGTGTTGCGGGCGCTCGCACGGAGTGAGATTCCATTCGTCCGTGCTAGTCAACAATCAGACGCGCTTCAGAAATATCTGCTGAACGCGGTCAATCTCCTCAGCCGAAAACAACGGTACGGGCTACCACAGACTGATTTTCTCATGGCAGCGCAGGATATAGAGGATTTTGTCACGAAAGGTGAGCGGGCAACTCTACTGACAAGTCTCGAAGGTGCCCGTGGTAACATCGTGCGGGCGGTGGAGCGATTGACCGACGGAGAGCAAGCAGCGGTAAATGTAGCCAAAGCTGTGGGAGACAAAGGGGCCAGTATTGTTTACTTAGCCAAGGGAGCAAACATGACATCGAACGAGATCACATTCGGAGACAATACCGTCTTTCACGGAGACTTCGTAGGAATCGGCAACCGGTTGAATGACAGCATGAAGAGGATCGGGAGTTCCAATGCGAACGCTGACTTGAAAGCGGAATTGGAAACGCTGACCAATCAGATCGCTACCATGGTCAAGCAGCTCCCCGTTGAGCAGGCAGAAGTTGTGAGCAAGGATCTGGAAGTCCTTGTCAACGAGGCGACGTCTCCGACACCGCGCCGAAAATGGTGGGAGCTGAGTGCCGAAGGCCTCAAAGAAGCTGCGAAAACACTCGGTGATATTGCAACACCTGTCCTTGCTACGATCGCGAAGGTCGTGGCTTTCCTCGCATAA
>JBDTNA010000594.1:0-1548 GCA_039933985.1 Gemmatimonadales bacterium
GGGAGTGAGTGCATTCGCGACGAAGGATGAAGTAGGACTTCGCCGCACCGTTCTCTCCAATGGTCTGACCGTACTCTCGGAGCACATTCCGGGAGTGCGGTCGGTTGCTTTGGGGGCTTGGGTGCGGGCGGCGACACTGAACGAGAAGCCCGAGGTGATGGGCGTCTCGCACATGCTCGAGCACATGGTTTTCAAGGGAACCCCTACGCGATCGGCCAAGGATCTCGCCCTCGCGCTGGAGACACTCGGCGGTTCGCTGGACGCATACACGTCGCGCGAGCATACGTCGTATCAGGCACGCGTTCTCGATGAGCATGTCGGCATCGCGGCGGACGTCATGGCCGATCTTGTCTTCCGTCCGCTTATCCGGCAGTCGGACCTCGATCTCGAGCGAAAGGTGATTCTCGAGGAGATCAACACGGTCGATGACACTCCGGATGATCTCGTCTTCGAGCTGCATGGAGTCGAGCTGTGGGGATCACATCCGCATGGCTACCCGATACTCGGAACGCGCGAGACAGTCGGTGCGATGACAACCAGCGATCTTCGCGCGCTGCACGATCGCGCGTATCATCCTGGCAACATCGTCGTCGCTGCGTCGGGCAACATCGACCATGACGATCTCGTCGGGATTCTCCAGTCGGGTGGCTGGGGAGAAGCCGAGGCGCGCAGCGAGCGTCCCGCGTTGCCGCCGCCCGCGGTAACAGCGCCAAAGTCGGTCCGTCATTTCGAGCGTGACAGCGCTCAGACTCACATCGTGTTTGGGTCGGCGACCTTCGCCCATGAGGACCGCCGGCGTCACGCTCTCAGTCTTGTGGGAATGCTTTTCGGCGGCGGGATGAGCTCGCGTCTTTTCCAGAGGATTCGGGAAGATCTGGGGCTCGCCTACTCGGTCTATACCTTCCAGTCCTTCCACCGCGACTCGGGAAATCACGGCATCTATGTCGGGACTGCCCCTGATACGGCGGAGGAGGCAGGCGAGGCGATTCTTCAGGAGCTGGCGAAACTATCGGCCGAAGGGATTCCTGATGATGAGCTCGCCGCTGGAAAAAGCCAGCTAAAGGGTCAGATTACACTGTCGCTCGAAGGCGTCTCTTCGCGGATGTACAGAGCGGCAGGCGTGGAGCTTTACGACGAGGAGTATCGGACACTCGATGAGCTGCTCGCAATAGTTGACGGGATCGACAAGGAAACGGTGATGCAGGTGTGCAGCGAATTCTTTTCACCGGATCTGCAAACCATAGTAAGTCTTGGGCCGCGAGCTGCGTTCTGAGCGAGTTTCATTTTCAAACTCACTACGAATAATTCCATGAAGATTGGTGTTCCGAAGGAAATCAAGACGAACGAGAATCGCGTTTCGCTCGTTCCGGCCGGCGCGGAAGCGCTCATCGCTGCCGGCCACAGCGTGCTGGTCCAGGACGAAGCAGGCGAGGGCAGCGGATTCACGAACGAAGACTATACCGAAGTTGGCGCGAAGATCGGAGCCGATGCCGCTGCCGTCTGGGGCGATGCGGATATGATCATGAAAGTGAAGGAGCCGATCGCGCC
>JBDTNA010000595.1:0-1543 GCA_039933985.1 Gemmatimonadales bacterium
TTCAGCGGGAGTCTCGCGAATGTGCACTACTTCGCCGACGATTCCACCGAACGTCACGACCTCGTCGCCGCGTTTCACCTGACGAACCAGCGCTTCCTGTGCTTTTCGCTGCTTCTGTCCGGGGCGAATGAGGATGAAATAGAAAATCGCGAAGATCGCGCCGTACATGAAAATCGGGCCGAGCAGGGCATTGGTCGGCGCCTGAAGAAGCGCGAGGGCGGGATATATGAATGTCATTGAGAAGAGCTGTTTGTTGAGTGATACCGAGCGAGCCAATCGGCGCTCCATGCATCGAGAGACTGGCTCATGATTGCCTCCCGCGCCGATCGTGCCAGCGAGAGCAGGAAATGTACATTGTGCAGGGACAGCAGGCGGAGTCCGAGGATCTCGTCGCTGACGTAGAGATGACGGATGTAGGCCCTGGTGAAGCGCGAACACGCCGAACAATCACACGTTTCGTCGAGCGGCCGCTTGTCGTTCCGGAACTCGGCGCGCTTGATGTTGAAGCGTCCGTCGGCGGTGAAAACTGCGCCGTTTCGTCCCATTCTCGTCGGTGCGACGCAATCGAAGAGATCGACTCCACGCCTGATTCCTTCGACGATGTCCTCCGGAAAGCCGACGCCCATGAGATAGCGGGGCCGGTCCTTGTCGAGAGCGTCGTCGACGACGTCGAGCATCTCGTACATCGCGGGCTTTGACTCGCCAACCGACAATCCGCCGATTCCGAAGCCTGCCCAGTTGTGCATCGTCGTGATGGACTGAGCGGCTTCGCGCCTGAGATGTGGGTGTATTCCGCCCTGCACGATGGGAAAGAGTGCCTGTTTTCGGTAATCAGCAACTCCTTCCTCTCCGGCCTCAAACGCAGCGAGGCATCGCGCCAGCCATCGGACGCTGCGCTCACTCGCATCGCGCGCGGAGATTTCGTCCGACTGTCCAGGAATGACGTGGTCGAATTGCATAACGACGTCGGCGCCGAGGTTGCGCTCTATGCCCATCACTGATTCGGGAGTAAAGAAGCGGCGCGATCCGTCGATGTGGCTTTGAAATTCGACGCCGTCCTCGCTGACCTTGCGAAGGCCTGCGAGCGAGAAGACCTGAAATCCCCCGGAGTCCGTCAGGATCGGTCCTTTCCATTGCATGAATTCGTGCAGTCCGCCCATCTCGCGCACGAGCTCATCACCCGGGCGCAGGTGCAGGTGGTAGGCGTTCGAGAGAATCATCGACGCGCCCATTGCGGTCAGGTCATCGGGGTCGAGTGCTTTCACCGTCGCGAGCGTGCCGACGGGCATGAACACCGGCGTCTCGACGGGGCCGTGTGGAGTGATGAAAACGCCGGCCCGTGCGGAGCCGGCTCTGGACTTGATTTCAAAAGAGAAAGACATCGATCTATATGATCGCCATAGCGTCGCCGTATGAGTAGAACCTGTAACCGGATTGGATCGCTGTCTTGTAGGCGTGCATCATGAGATCGTAGCCGGCGAATGCAGAGACCAGCATGAGGAGCGTCGATCGTGGCAGGTGGAAATTCGTGATGAGATGATCG
>JBDTNA010000596.1:0-1533 GCA_039933985.1 Gemmatimonadales bacterium
CGCGATGAGTAAGGGGGGAGGGGCCCCAACAACCGGCCGTCGGGATGCGTAAGATTTACGAACGCCCAACTCACTCCCACCCGTCCAGCCCCCATGCAGAAAGAGCTCGTCTCTCTACTAGCCGTCATGGCCCTCGGCGGCTGTGCCCAGGCCTCCAAGCCTGCCACAGCTCCAACACCGTCTTCAGCGAACGGCGCGAGACCCCCGCGCACCGCAACTTCAAGTCGCGCGGATAGCGCCGGCGATTCCACGTCCGGGTCGCGCGGCGGTGCCGGCGGCGCAACCGCGCCACGTCCTTACAACCGCGTAATCACGTCAGATGCGATCACGCGCCGCGGCATGTTTGCGGTGCACCGCGTGGGCGACAAGCTCTTCTTCGAGATTCCTCGCAAGGAGATGCGGAAGGACATGCTCATTGTCGGCCGTTATGCACGGGCGGCCGCCGCAGATCCCGATCTTCCTCCAGGACAATTTGGTGCGTACGGCGGCGACCAGTTCGCCGAGCGTACGTTGCGGTGGGAAAGGACGGGAAATCGAGTAATTCTCAGGTCGCCCGCCTACACGATCACTGCCGACACCGCACTATCGGTTTATCGCGCAGTCGAAGCGTCGAATTATCCGCCGATCATCGCGACGTTCAGTGTTGATGCATACGGCCCCGACAGCGCCGCAGTAGTCGAAGTGACGAAGCTGTTCACGACCTCGGTTCCCGAGATTGCGGCGATTCGCGGTTCCATCGACACGCAACGCTCATTTGTCGAGCGCGCGATCGCATTTCCCGACAACATCGAGATCGAAGCGACACAGACCGGTACTCCAACTCCGGCAGGTGGTCAGGGTGGCGGCGGCGGCGGTGGTGGCAATCAGCAGCGGTCCGCTCAGAGCGTGCTCGGACACTGGAGTCTGGTTCGCCTGCCCGAACAGCCGATGATGCCGCGCAGGTTTGACGAGCGCGTTGGTTTCTTCTCAATCGACCAGGTTGATTTCGGAACGCCCGAGCACCGCTCGGCCAAGCGATCGTACATAACGAAGTACCGTGTTGAATGTTCCGATCGCAAAGCCGGTGATCTCTGTTATCCAAAAAAGCCGATCGTGTACTACGTCGATCCGGCGACGCCAGAGGTCTGGAAGCCATTCGTTCGCGCTGGAATCGTCGAATGGCAGCAGGCGTTCGAGGCAGCGGGATTCAAGGATGGAATTATTCCGATGGATGCTCCGGCGAATGATCCGGATTGGTCGCCGGAAGACATCAGACACACCGTAATTCGCTGGTTGCCCTCCACGACTGAGAATGCCGTAGGCCCGCACGTCCATGACCCTCGCACCGGCGAGATACTGAACGGCTCGGTGCGGATGTTCCACAACATTCTCAATCTTCAGCGCGACTGGTACTTCACGCAGGTGTCGCCGCTCGACGCACGCGCACGCCAGCTGCCGTTCCCCGATTCGCTGATGGGACGTTTGCTCCAATTCGTGGTCGCTCACGAGATCGGCCATACTCTCGGTCTTCAGCACGATCAGATCGGAAGCTCG
>JBDTNA010000597.1:0-1526 GCA_039933985.1 Gemmatimonadales bacterium
CCGGACTTGTCGATGATACCAGATTCTGCCGCAATGTCCAGCACCAACGAGGCATGACTGATCCCCTCGGCATACATGATATCGAATTCCGCCTGCTTGAACGGGGGCGCCACCTTGTTCTTTACGACCTTAACCCGCACGTGGGACCCGATAACGTCCTCTTTCTCCTTTACGGCCGCGATTCTCCGGATATCGAGCCTCACCGAAGCATAGAACTTCAGGGCCTTTCCGCCGGTGGTCGTTTCGGGGTTCCCGAACATCACGCCGATCTTCTCGCGGAGCTGGTTGATGAAGATCACCGAGGTCCGCGAGCGGGCGATCGCACCGGTCAGCTTCCGGAGCGCCTGACTCATCAGTCTCGCCTGAAGACCCATGTGCGAGTCGCCCATGTCACCCTCGATCTCAGCTCGAGGAACGAGGGCAGCCACCGAGTCGATCACGACAACGTCAACCGCACCTGAGCGAACCAGGATCTCGCAGATCTCCATCGCCTGCTCACCCGTGTCGGGCTGCGAGACGAGAAGACTGTCGATATCGACACCCAGCTTCTGCGCGTAATCGGTGTCGAGCGCGTGCTCCGCATCGATGTAGGCGGCGACACCGCCGGCTCGCTGCGCATTCGCGACGACGTGAAGACATAGCGTCGTCTTACCACTCGACTCCGGACCATAGATCTCGGTGACACGACCGCGCGGAATTCCACCGACACCGATCGCTGCATCGAGATTGATCGCGCCAGTCGGAATGGCATCGATACGAACACGCTGATCCGAGCCCATCTTCATGATCGAACCCTTGCCGCAGCTCTTCTCGATCTGCGCAATTGCCAGGTTCAACGCCTTTTTCTTGTCCTCGCTCACCGAAACAGCCATCTCATCCGTCCTCTCGTTGTCGTTGAATTGTCTGGCACGTCAGAGTTGGGACTCAAGCAAAAGGGATCAGCAAACTGCCTCAGAGACCCGCCCAGACGCTACCCGAAGAAAATACGAAGGTCGCAAGGAAATCTCAAGATTTATCTTAGCTGGAACGCATTCTCGAGATGGATCACCTCGGGAGGCCCAGTCCCGTAGACCACTCCGACCACATCGAACCGGTATGAGGCCGCCGCCACCCTATTCGTCGCCATCCATGCCCTGGCAGCGCGAGCCATCTCCAGCTGCTTCCTCCAGTTCACCGCCCCAAGCGGTCCGCCATATCCCGACGACACGCGCGTCTTCACCTCCACAAACGCAATCACGCCGCCATCGGATCCGTTGCGCTGCATGACAAGGTCGATGTCGCGGTGCCCACTCCGAAATCTGCGCTCGACTACTCTCCATCCTCTCTCGACCAGGTACTGCTCCGCGATCCGCTCACCGCGTTCTCCAAGAATCTGTCGTGCGGCTGTCATGCTGCGGATTCTAAGCGCGAATTTTTTTTACGCCGCGTCCGATTCGTCTCCAAGCAATCGCAATTCTGCATCCCTGCTTTGGTCGTCGGGTTGCCGGAGCGGTAAACCCGACTCCCTGCGTGCAGATCTTCAGGGC
>JBDTNA010000598.1:0-1511 GCA_039933985.1 Gemmatimonadales bacterium
GTTGCGCGGCCAGCCTGCGGAATCTCATGAACCTTGAGCCAGAAGCAGCGCCCGTCATCGGTGAAGCACAGGATGTAGTCGTGGGTCGAGCCGATGAAGAGCTTCTCGATAAAATCCTCATCCTTCAGCGTCTGACCACTCAACCCTCGTCCGCCACGACGCTGCTTTCGATATGTCGAGACTGACGTGCGCTTGATGTAGCCCGAGTGCGAGATGGTGATCACCATGTCTTCTTCGGCGATCAGATCCTCGATCGTGAACTCGCCTTCGTCGCTGGTGATCTCCGAGCGGCGCTCATCGCCATAACGCTTGACGGTCTCGAGCAGCTCATCGCGAATGATTTCCATTCGGCGTGGACGCGAGGCCAGGATATCCCTCATCTCCTTCACGAAAGCGCGGACTTCCTTCAGCTCGGCCTCGAGCTTTTCGATCTCGAGTCCTGTAAGCTTCGCGAGGCGCATGTTGAGAATCGCCTCTGCCTGCCGCTCACTCAGCTTGAATCGCTTCTGAAGCTGCGCGCTCGCCGTCGGAGTATCCTCAGCCGCACGGATGAGCTTGATCACCGCATCGATGTTGTCGACGGCGATCTTGAGACCTTCGAGGATGTGCTCCCGCTCGAGCGCCTTGTCGAGCTCGAACTGAGTGCGACGCACAACAACGTTGTGCCGATGCGCGACATAGTGCTCGAGCACTTCCTTCAGCGCCATGACCTTCGGGACCAGCTGGCTCGTGAACGGATCAGGAACCAGCGCGAGCATGATCACGCCGAACGTGGACTGCATCGTCGTGTGTTTGTAGAGCCCGTTCAGGACCACACGCGGAATCGAGTCCCGCTTCAGCTCGACGACAATCCGCATTCCGTCCTTGTCGGACTCATCACGCAGCGCGGAAATGCCGGTGAGCTTTCCATCACGCACCAGATCGGCGATATCGGCAACGAGCTTCGACTTGTTGACCTGATACGGAAGCTCGTTGATCACGATCTGCGACTTGTTCGAGCTTTCCTTCTCCTCGATCACCGCGCGCGCGCGCATGACGATCTTTCCGCGCCCAGTCTCCTGATAGTCCTTGATGCCCGCTCGGCCGTAGATGTACCCACCAGTCGGGAAATCAGGACCCTTCACGATCTTTCGAAGTGCACTGACTTCGATGTCGGGGTTGTCGATCAACGCGATTGTTGCCGTGACGATCTCGCCGAGGTTGTGAGGCGGGATGTTGGTCGCCATTCCGACCGCGATACCGGACGAACCGTTGATCAGAAGATTCGGAACCGCCGACGGAAGAACCTTCGGCTCCTGAAGTCGGTCATCGAAGTTGGGAGCGTAATCGACCGTGTTCTTGTCGATGTCGGCCAGCATCTCCATCGCGATGCGTGTGAGACGCGATTCAGTATATCGATACGCTGCTGCGGGATCGCCATCGACACTGCCGAAATTTCCCTGGCCGTCGACCAGCGGATACCGCAGCGAGAAATCCTGCACCATTCGCACGAGCGCGTCGTAAACCGATTG
>JBDTNA010000599.1:0-1504 GCA_039933985.1 Gemmatimonadales bacterium
CGGGAAATCCTTTCTCAGTGGATATCCTTCCTTGTACTGCTCCCACATCAGAATGCGACGCAGGTCGGGATGCCCAATGAACCGAATGCCGAACATGTCGTAGCACTCTCGCTCCATCCAGTCGGCCGCCTTCCAGATCCCCCACACACTCGGTACTTCGAGCGCGGCTGATTTCGCGATCGGAGTCTTGATGCGGAGAAAGCGGCGACGCGGAAGCGAGCGGAGATGCCACACGACTTCCATTGGCGTCTCGAAGTCGCGGTATTCGACCGCGGTCACGTCGCTGAGGAAATCGTACTGCTGCGAAGGATCGTCGTGCAGCCACTGCATGACTTCGAGAATGCTCGATGTCCGGACGTGCACGACAGTCTCGCCCCAGACGACTTCGCTTCCGATCACCGCGTTCGGGAATCGCTCGGAGAGCGCTGCCGCGGTTGGGTTGGCGGGTCCGCCGCGATGAGGAACCTTGCGTGGGGTCGTGGGCTGCGCAGTACCTGCCCTGCCCGCTTCCTGAATCTGGAATTTCTCCGTCACGGCGCCGAGCGGGTCTGGTGAACAGAGTTGCCGAACGGCTCACCGAGCTCGTCGATCACCGAAGGCGGAATGTAGAGCTGGCTCGTCGGGTCGGGATTCATCTCCTCCCGAAGGCGGTTGTCGACGCGGCGCTCGTTCATCACTTTTTCCTGGAGCATCCGGATCCCGTACAGCAGTCCTTCGGGACGCGGCGGACAACCGGGAACATAGACGTCAACGGGAATTATCGTGTCGATTCCCTGAACGACCGCGTAGTTGTCGAACATTCCACCTGTCGATGCACACGCGCCCATCGAGATAGACCATTTCGGCTGCGGCATCTGCTGCCAGATCCGGCGGATGATCGGCGCGAGCTTGAACGGCACCCGGCCAGCGCAGATGAGAACGTCGGCCTGTCGCGGTGAGAAGCTCATTCGCTCCATGCCGAATCGCGCCAGGTCGAACCGGCTGGCCGCGGTAGCCATGAACTCGATCGCGCAGCACGCCGTGCCGAAAGGCATGGGCCACAGTGAATTCGCGCGACCCCAGTTCACGAGAAAATCGAGCCGCGTTGTTACCCAGCCTTCCTGGCTTTGCGGCTCGTACGAAACGGTTCGATGCTCAGGACGTGATGCTAGTCCCATTGTAGCGCCCCCTTCTTCCAGACGTAGGCGAGACCGACCAGCAGAATCGCCATGAACACCAGCATCTCGCCCAGTCCGAAGAATGAGATTTGCCCCGCAGGGCAGACGCCGGCAACGAGATCAGTCGTGCAGGACAACTGTCTATAGTAGACCCCCCACGGGATCATGAAGACAGTTTCGATATCGAATACGATGAAAAGAATCGCGACAAGATAGAACTTGACCGAGAATCTCTCTCTCGCGTCGCCGAGTGGCGGAATTCCGGATTCGTATGGGGTTTGCTTTACCGGAGTCGGGCGGGAGCGGACGGTCAACGCCGAAAGCGCGACGATCAGCAGGCCATTCAT